>NZ_LZKY01000048.1:0-675 GCF_001673055.1 Mycobacterium sp. 1245801.1 | reverse complement strand
CAAACGCCAGCATATCATACAACGGATGCTGACTCTTAATCAGCGGGTCCGGGGTTCGAAACCCTGACGGCGCACCACGCATAACCTGCATCATGTCACGTTCTCGTCACAGACAGAATCGTCAACTGGTCCCCTAACTGGTCCCAAACTCTCGCCGCGCCCTTCCGCACGGAACGGCGAGTGGACCACGCCGGTGCGGCCGTAGGCGCGGTAATAGAGGACCTGCGGCGCCTCGACGCACACCGTCCGCGCTTGCCAATTCAGCGCCGCGGCCATAACGGCGTCGATGCCGCCGCCGCTGCCGCGCCTGTCCGCCAGGGCTACCGCCGCGCCGGCGTTGCCGCCCGGCACCAGCATGACCACCCGGTCCTCGGGCTGGCAGCGCAGCACCCCGTCGGCGTCCGGCTCGATACGCTCACCGTCCGGGGTGATCGCGAACAGGTCGCTAGCGCGGCCGCTGGCGCCACCCGGGGCGAACTGTGCGGCGACCCGCTGTGGTCGATTAGTGAGGGCTCGTGGACGATCACCGACGACGAGCGGCGCATCATCGCTGGATTCGACGAGCGGGCGCGTGAGCGGCTGAACGAGATGGAGCGCGAGCGGGTCGCCGCACAGTTCGCCCCGGGTGGCGCCAGCGGCCGCGCTAGCGACCTGTTCGCGATCACCCCGGACGGT
>NZ_LZKY01000047.1:0-685 GCF_001673055.1 Mycobacterium sp. 1245801.1 | reverse complement strand
CGCGCCGTCATCATGCTGGCGATCGACATGTCGCAGTCCATGCGGGCGACCGACGTCGAACCCAACCGGCTCAAGGCCGCCGAACAGGCCGCCTCCCAGTTCGCCGGCCAGCTCACCCCCGGCATCAACCTCGGCCTGGTCGGGTTCGCCGGCACGCCCTACCTGCTGGTCCCGCCGACGACCAACCGCGGCGCGGTGAAGGCGGGCATCGACAGCTTGGCGCCGGCCCCGAAAACCGCTACCGGGGAAGGCATTTTCACCGCGCTACAGGCGATCGCGACGGTCGGCTCGGTGATGGGCGGCGGCGGTTTGTCGCCACCGGCGACCGCGGTGGCGCTGATCGCGTGCAGCGCGGTGAAGATGGCCTCGCCGGTGGCGGTGCTGTCGGCGAAATCCAGCTTCTTCAGCGCGTCGATGGTGGCCTGGTGTTGCGGGGTCGGCGGGACCAGCAGGTAGGGCGTGCCGGCGAACCCGACCAGGCCGAGGTTGATGCCGGGGTCAGCTGGTCGGCGAATTGCTTGCCGGCCTCCTTGGCCGCGGCCAGGCGGTTGGGCGGCACGTCGTTGGACGCCATCGACTCCGAGACGTCGATCACCAGCATCACGACCGCGCGGTTCAGCGGAATCCGGACGTCCGACGTCGGCCCCGCCATCGCGGTGGTCAGCAACACCAGCGCGGCGGCCAG
>NZ_LZKY01000046.1:0-54304 GCF_001673055.1 Mycobacterium sp. 1245801.1 | reverse complement strand
CAAAGGCCGCCGCGGGTCCGGACACGGCCACCACGACACCCCCGATCGCCGGTCCGATCGCTCGTGCGGCGTTGCCCTCGCCGCCTGGAAGCGGCCCAAGCAATTCGCCCCGTTGGAGCGGGAACATTTCGGCCACGCCATCCTCACCGGTCTGCTCTATGTCGACAACAGCCCCATCTTCCGCAGGATCCTGTTGCGCGCGGTGCTTTTCCTGTTTCCGGCGTCGGCCGTGCTCGCCCTGCTGCCGGTGGCCGCGGCACACCGGTGGCACCTGGGCGCCAGCGGCTACGGGGTGGCGCTGGCGGCGATCGGCTTGGGGGCGGTGCTTTCGGTGGCGTTTGCCGCACGGTTACGCCAGCAGGTTTCCGATAACGTCCTGCTGGCCGGGTCGGCCGCCGTGTACGCCTTGGCACCGCTGGCGGTGGCGTGGCTGCCGTTCGCCGCGGCGACTCCGATCTTGGTGCTGTCCGGTGCGTCATGGCTGATCACCCTGACGACGTTGAACGCCGCGGCGCAGCTTTCCCTGCCGCGTTGGGTGCGCGCTCGGGGCCTCGCGGTGTATCTGCTCGTCGCGACCGGATCTCAGGCGATCGGCTCCTACGTCTGGGGTGCGCTCGCCACGCGGGCGGGGATGCACACCGCGCTGATCGGGTCGGCGGTGGTGCTCGGCGTCGTCGCCCTCAGCATCTTCATCCTCCCGCTGCTGCCCTGCACCGGGACGCTGAGCGTCGACGTTTCCACCGCCTGGCCGTCACCCACACTGGTGTTCGAACCATGCCCGCAGGATGGGCCGGTGCTGGTGACCGTCCGCTATCAGGTTCCGCCCGCGAACCGCCACGACTTCACCGAAGCGATGCGCGCGGTCAGGCAGTCCCGCCTGCGGACCGGCGGACACAGTTGGCGCCTGTATCACAGTGTCGGACAACCGGATACGTTTCTCGAGAGGTTTACGGTGGCCTCCTGGACCGAATTCGAGCGCCAGCGCACCGAGCGCTGGCTGGAATACGACACCGAGGGTGTCACCAAGGCAATGGGTTACACCGTGGACCGCAGTCGACAGCACGAGTACTTCCTGGCGCTGCGATTACGCCGCTGAACCGCGGGGGACGGTTGGAGCGATCCCGTGAGCCTTGACGCCGCATGGGCGGCTCCGGCCGAGCACGGCTACGACGCGACGACACGAACGACATCGCGGCAAGGGCCGGCGTCCGCAAGGACGAGAACCGAATCAAGTTGCGGCGGCCAGCAAGTCGCGCACCGCATCGTCGACCGTCCCCAGCAAGTCGGGGTCGATGCCGTGACGGCCGCGCACCAGTATCGAGGCGTTGTTGGCGGGCGGCAGCCCCTCGGCAGGACTGAGCCCGTCGGGGAACTTGCCGATCATCGGTAGCAGTGCCACACCGAGCCCCGATCGCACCGCCGCGTAGAGGCCGGACAAATCACCGCACTCGGCGGCGATCTCGTACTCGATATGGTGGCCTTCCAGAATCGCGAAGGCCGGCTCACGCAATGTGCACGGCTCGGCGAAAATCACCAGCGGCAGCGGCTCTCGCGGTGAGAGCGTCAGTGTGCGCGCGGAAACCCACTGCAACTGAACAACTCCCGACGCATTAGCGCGATCCAGACCCGCCCCGTCGAGCATGATGGCCAGATCGACCAAACCGCGGTCGATCGAATCGGCCAGCGACACATTGCGGTCGAGCCGGAAGCGCACCCGCAGGTCGGGGAGTCGCTCGCGCAACACCCGGGACAGGCCGGCAAGCATCACATCGGCGCCGTGTTCGGTGGCGCCGATGGTCAGGACCTTGTGTTCGGTCGCACCCAGGTCATCGAGCGCGTTGTCGTGCGCCGCCAATATCGTGCGCGCATGGCGTAGTGCCTTCTGCCCGACCTCGGTGAAGGCGACCCCCCGTCCCGAGCGTTGCACTATCGGTTCACCGACCACCGCTTCGATGCGGCGCAGATGCTGGCTGACCGCGGACTGGCTCAGGTGCAGGGCGGCGGCGGCACGGTGGAAACCGCCGCAGTCGGCGACGGCGACGAGGCTGCGCAGCGGCGCGATATCGAGCACTGGGCCACTGTAATCCGATCAACCAAACTAATCAATAATCGGCAACCAAGTCGCGAATACGCACGCCCTGCCGGAGGATCGATAAGGTCTCGCGATCAATCGTGATCGCCAATAATCGTTGGACTGCGTCGGTCGTTCAAGCCAACATGGGTGGCATGCCTCTGCCCCGCATGCCAGTCACCACCGCCACGGCGGTGACCTTCTTCTACGCCCTCGGATACCCGATCGGCACCCTGGCCGTAACCGCCATGACGCCGATGGCCGCGCTGGTGCTGCGATTCAGTTTGGCCGCAACGATCCTGGCGATCTGGTCGATCGTGGCCAGGGCCGGCTGGCCGCGCGGAGCGCAGTTCGGCCACGTCCTGGTCACGGGTCTGCTGATCCAGGGCGTGCAGTTCTGCTGTTTGTACGAGGCCGTTCAGCTCGGGGCGCCGGCGGTGCTTTGTGCGGTGGTGATTGCGATGAATCCGGTGGCCACCGCGATCCTGGCGACGACGTTCCTGCGGGAGCCGCTGGGCGTCCTGCGAGTGGCTGCGCTGGCGCTCGGCGTCGTCGCGGTGCTGGCCGCCTGTTCCCGAAGGTTGATGAGCACCCACGGCGTCGATCCGGTCATCGTGTTGCTTGTCGTTGGACTGCTTGGACTTTCGGCGGGCGGCGTGTATCAGCAGCGGTTCTGCACCGGCGTCGACTTCCGGGTGATGAGTGCCATGCAGAATGCCGTCGGGTTGATACCCGCCGCGGCGTTCGCGATCGTCACGCCGTTCACGGTCCACGACGGCGTCAAGGCGGTGATCGCGGTCAGCGGCATGGTCCTGCTGAACGCCACGCTCGCGGTGAGCCTCTACGTGCGGGCCATCAATACCCACGGTGCAACGGCGGTGGCGATGCTGTTCGCCGTCATTCCCGCCGTGGCCGGAGTGTTGTCGTGGATGATCCTGGATCAACGTCCCGATGCGGGCATCGCGGTCGGCCTGGTGCTGGGAGGGCTCGCGTGCTGGATCAACACCCGGGCATCCGGCCGGAGCCGACCAGCGAGGGTGGGCGCGCCCACCGCGAGGCTGCCGCAGGGCGAGTTGCAGGACGCGCCGCGCTGAGGCAGCGAGCGCGCGCCTTGGGCGCAGCGGCATTGCCGATAGCTCGTCGACCGTCCGTTCATCCGATGTTGCCCGTCTGTGACAATGCACCCTGCGGGTTATGCAACGGAGGCATGGGTGAACTTTGGCAGGGGGCGTCGTCCAGGATCACGGTGGGTCGCGGCGGTGGTGGCAGCCTTTGCATCGGCAGCCGCGTTCACGTGCCCTGCCGTTGCCCACGCGGACGCGCAACTGTGCGACCCGGCGAGCGTCGACACCAATCAAATGTGCCACTTCGACGCCTCGGCTCCACTGTCGGACATCAGCATGGTGTTTCCGGCCAACTATCCCGACGAGCAGACGATGATCGGCTATCTGACCAAGGTCAACGACGACTTCGGCAGCGCGCGCGGACCGGTGAACGCGCTGAAATCGCCGACAGCGCTGAAGGTTACCGGTACCCGGTACAGTTCGGGTCCCCCGGCCTCCGGCACCCAGTCGGTTGTCACCGAGATCTATCAGAATCTCGGCGCCGCCCACCCGTTGGTGTGGTACAGATCCTTCAACTTCAACCTGGCCAACCAACAACCGATCACCTTCGATGCGTTGTTCCGGCCGGGAAGTCAACCGCTGCAAACAATCTTGCCGATCGTGCAGAAGACCCTGGCCGACCGGTATCGGGCGAAGGTGTCGATTCCGCCGGCCACCGGGCTCCAGCCGACCAACTACCAGAGTTTCGCGATCACCAATGACGCGATCGTGTTCTTCTTCGATCAGAACGCGCTGCAGCCGGCGATGGAAGCGACGCAAGTGTCGGTGCCGCGCAATGCGATCGCGTCGATGATCAGTCCCGAGATCGC
The DNA here is from genome assembly GCF_001673055.1 of Mycobacterium sp. 1245801.1. NCBI lineage: Bacteria > Bacillati > Actinomycetota > Actinomycetes > Mycobacteriales > Mycobacteriaceae > Mycobacterium > Mycobacterium sp. 1245801.1. The sequence continues at coordinate 50,300 of NZ_LZKY01000046.1, read as the reverse complement.
GTAGCCGGATAACCCACCCGCGGGAGGCGTCATGACAGCCGGCGACCAGCAGGCCGACGAGCAAGCCATTCGGGCGCTCATCGATCGACAGGTAATTGCCTGGGCCTCAGGCGATCCCGCGGGCTACGCGAGCGTGTTCACCACCGACGCCGACTACATCACCTTTCTGGGCGGCCGTCACGTCGGACGCGATGCCATCGCGGCATCGTATGTTCCGCTCTTCAGGAAGCTGCTCAACCGAACACAGCTGCGAGTAGACATCGTCGGGGTCCGATTTCTCACACCCGACGTTGCGCTGATCCACGCGAACGCGTCGGTGGTCAGAGCGGGACGACGGCGCAGTCGCCGCAACGCCCGCGTGAACACCAGCGTGGCCGTACGGGCGGACGGTCGCTGGCAACTCGTCGCCTCGCAGAACACCGCACACCGGTGGATCGCCGAAAAGCTCATGGCTAAATTCTTTTCCTGAAGCATCGCCGCCCGACTAGCGTTGTGTGGTCATGAGGGTGCGAATGGCCACGGCGGCCGACGCGAACGCGGTCGCGGATTTCTATCTGCCCTACGTGCGCGACACGGCGATCTCCTTCGAGGCGACGCCCCCAGGCGCCGACGAGATGCGCTCCCGGATGACGAGGACGCTCGCGCGGCTGCCCTGGCTGGTCGTGGCCGACGGTGATCGAGTCAAGGGGTTCGCCTACGCGAGTCCGCACCGCGCGCGTGAGGCCTACCGCTGGTCGGTCGACGTCTCGTTGTACCTGGACGAATCGATTCACCGCCAAGGCCACGGCCGCCGGCTTTACGTAGCGCTATTCAATGTGCTTGTCGCGCAAGGCTATGTCAACGCGTATGCGGGCATTGCGTTACCCAACTCCGCCAGCGTCGGCTTGCACGAAGCGCTGGGTTTCACCCCGGTTGGCACCTTCCGCGGCGTCGGTTTCAAACACGAAACGTGGTGGGACGTCGGCTGGTGGCATCGCCGGCTGGTCGAACCGCCCCCCGCACCGCCGGAGCCGATGGCCTGGTTCCAACTGCCCGATCACGCCCTCGACACCGCCCTCGCCGCACCCACGGACAGCGGTTTCACCGGAGGATGCGCTCGATGACCCCGCTGCTGTGGGACCAGCACACGTGTCCACCGCTCAAGGCGGTCGCCGACCACCACGGCCTCGAGTCGACTCTAGGGCAACAGCTTCAAGGCAGATCAACCTTGCTGGCCAGCCAGCGGCCGTCCACCTTCTCCATGGTCACCTTGACGCGGCTGCGATCCAGCTGAGGGGCCGGGGCGGCCCCATTGCTCACCGACTGGTCGACGAACAGCACCACGTCCACCTTGTCTTCGGTGGCGGACTGGACCGCGGCCTCGATCACACTCCCATGCGCCGCCGCCTTGTTGTCGATGAGCGTCTGGCGCAGCTGGGCGCTGGATTTGGTGTACATGTCCTTGAATTCACCGGTCGACCCGTCGAGGACGTCGGTGAAGTTCTTGTCGATTGCATTGGTGTCCACACTGGTGAGCGTGAGAACGTACTTCTTGGCCGCAGCCAGTGCCTGGGCGGCCGCGACCTCCCGCTGGTGGTGCTGAAACAACAGCCAGCTTTCATAACCCGAACCCGCGATCAAGACGGCCAGCACGGCCGCGGCGGTCCAGCGAACGGCGTTGAACCGGCGAGGCTTTCGGGCATCCGGGCGCACCTCGTCCGCGAGCTCCTGGTTGTCGCCCGCCGTGTCGGGCTCGGCGGTCTCCTCGGCGTCGTCGCTCGTGTCGGGTGATACGTCGGCCGGCGTCACATCGCCGCCGGACTCGTCGGCATCGGCGCCCGTGGGCGCCGGTGGATGCGTCGCGTCATTGCCGATATCCGCCACGGCGAGGCGAAAGCGGCTTACCAACCACGTTCCCGGGTTGCCGACTGGTCGTAGTGCTGGGCGGTGATTCATCAGTTGCACGCGCCGGAGTCGCGAAGCGCGTTCGCCCAGCCGGTGGCCGAGACGATGTTCGCGTGGGTGACTCCTGACGGATCCTTTCTCTTGATGCTGTCGCTGATGCGCGACAGTTGAAATGCCAAGTGCGTCATCGATTCACCGCCGTAAACCGGCGAGTACGGTCCGAAGTTGTCGGGCTGGTTGGTAACGATCAGTGGCTTGACTCGAGGCGCCAGGAACGCCGTCGACTGGTCGATGTTGGCGACCACGGCGCGGGCGTATCCCTGCACGCGGCCGACCGAGTAATCGTCATGCCGGTCGCCGAGGTAGCGGTTGAAGTCGTTGATCTGGTCCATCAGCGGTTCGAACTGCGCCTTGAACCACTGGCACGAGTCCGACATTCCGCCGATCATCTCCGGTGTCACCCGTGCGGTGAACGTGTTGTACGGCCAGATGTCGAAGTTCGGCGACCATTCACTGGGCGCGGGCGTGAAAACCGGCAATGGCGGCGGGGGCTGGCCGGCATCGGCGGCGGCATATCCGGACAGCGAGATGGCAACGGCCAGTGCTGGACCGGCGCACGATAGGCCGCCACCTGCTCGTCGCAACCTCGTCAGATTCATCCGCTCTTCCCCAGGAATACGATATCCCGCGGTCACCGAATACCGAACCACTATCTCATTGCCAAACAATCATTAACATCAGCGCCATGGTAGGGGATCTTCTCGCGAAGCCCGCGATGCGTCAAGGGGCCATTACCAGGCGAAGCAGCGGGATGACCACGGGTCACCGTGGGAGAACGCGTCCCGACGTGGCGGCGAAGGCGACGCAGTCGACGGAGTCGGATCTTTCGCAGAAGCCGAGCAGCGGTTAACATAGCCGCCCGTGGGGGCACAGCGACCGTTCACCGATGACCGAGCGTCCGAGGGCGTGGCCACTATCCAGGAGTGGTCCGCGGGGTACGTCGTGCGGCACCCCCTGGCCTCACTCAACACCCTCGGCGAGCAGTACATCCTCGCGCTCCGCACCATCGAGTACTGCATGGTCGACCTGTTCACCGGGCGCTTCCAATGGGCCGAGTTCATCCGCCAGGGCGCGTTCATGGCCGCCACGGCGGTGCTGCCGACGGTGCTGGTGGCGCTGCCGATCGGGGTGACTCTCTCCATCCAGTTCGCCCTGCTGGCCAACCAGGTCGGGGCGACGTCACTCGCCGGAGCGGCCAGTGGGCTCGCGGTGATTCGCCAGGCCGCCTCGCTGGTGGCCGCGGTCCTCATGGCGTCCGCCGTCGGGTCCGCGATCACCGCCGATCTCGGTTCCCGCACCATGCGCGAGGAGACCGACGCCATGGAGGTGATGGGTGTTTCGGTTATTCGCCGCCTGGTGGTGCCGCGCTTCGCCGCGGCCATCATGGTCGGCGTTGCCCTGACCGGAATCACTTGCTTCGTCGGGTTTTTGGCCAGCTACCTGTTCAACGTCTACTTCCAGCGCGGCGCGCCCGGGAGCTTCGTGGCGACCTTCTCGTCGTTCGCCACCACCGAGGACATGGTCGTAGCGTTGCTCAAAGCCGTCATCTACGGCGCCATCGTGGCGGTAATCGCCTGTCAGAAAGGGCTTTTCACCAAGGGCGGTCCGGCGGGCGTCGCGAATTCGGTCAACGCCGCCGTGGTGGAATCGATTCTGGTGCTGATGATCGTCAACGTCGGGATCAGCGAGCTGTACAACGCGTTGTATCCCAGGACCGGGTTGTGACATGACGGCGTCCGCCTATGTCCCCACCTTGGCCCGCCCCTTTGTCGGCGCCTATCGGGCCGCGGCCGCCCCGACAATGCGGCTGGGGCACATGCTGGTGTTCTTCGTGCGGGCCGTGCTCGCCGTGCCGTCCGTGCTGCGGCAGTACCGCACGGAATTCCTGCAACTGCTGTCCAACATCGCCTGGGGCAACGGCTCGATCGTGGTCGGCGGCGGCACGGCTGGCGTCGCGGTGGTGCTCGGCTTCACCGCTGGCGCTCTGGTCGCCGTGGAGGGATACAACTTCCTCAATCTGCTCGGCTTGGGCCCCGCGACCGGCATCATCTCATCGCTGGTCAACACCCGCGAGCTGGCGCCGATCATGGCTTCGCTGGCCTTCGCGATGCAGGCTGGCTGCCGCTTCACCGCGCAGCTGGGTGCCATGCGCATCGCCGAAGAGATCGATGCCCTGGAATCGTTGGCCATCCGCCCCATCCCGTTCCTGGTCACGACGCGGCTGATGGCCTCTGTCATCGCGGTCATCCCGCTTTACATCGCGTGCCTGGCGGTGACGTACCTGACATGTCAGGTGGTCGCCGAGGTGATCAGCGGTGGCTCCATCGGTCCGTACCTGCACTACTTCACGATGATGCTGAATGCCAAGGACATTGCCTATTCCGTGCTCAAATGCGTTGTCTTCGTGTGGCTGTCCTCCACCGTGCAGTGCTACTACGGCTTCTATGCCGCGGGCGGGCCCGAGGGCGTGGGAGTGGCCGCCGGGCACGCCATGCGGGCCAGCATCACCGTCGTGATCATGGTCAACATGTTGCTCACCATGGCGCTGTGGAGCATCGACGCCGGCGCGAGATTCGGTGGCTGAATGCCGAATTCGCTAGATTTCGACGGCCGGGGACCCTCCGATCACCAGCTGCTGGCCATGGGCGCCACGGTGCTGCTGATCGCGGGACTCATCACGGGCGCCCTCTTGTTGAAATCCACCGGAAAACTCAATGACTACGTCCGCGTGGTCGCCGAGCTGACGAACGTGGGCGACGGCCTGCCCGCCCGCTCGGACGTGAAGTATCACGGGCTGCTCGTCGGCGCCGTCGACAACGTCGTCCCGGCGGCATACGGCAAACCCAACTATGTGCAGATCAACCTCAAACCCGAATACGCCAAGGACATTCCGGGCGCGGTGACCGCGCGCGTGGTGCCCAGCAATGTGTTCGCGGTGTCGTCGGTGCAACTCGTCGACGGCGGACCAGGTTCGAGCATCCGCAGCGGGGCGCGAATCCCCGAAGACCAGCAGCTTTCGACGGTGATCTTCCAGACGACGATCAGCAAGCTGCGTGACATCCTCGCCGCAACCGGCCGGGGCCGCGAGGACCACAGCGTGGGACTTCTGGCCGCCGTGGCGGCCGCCACCAACAACCGCCGGAGTGCGCTACTCACCGCCGGCGCGCAATTGACTCGCGTGCTCGACGAGCTCAACTCCATCGTCGCCACCGATCCCGGGCCGACCACGGTCTCCGCGCTGTTGGATGCCACCCGGGGTCTGCAGTCCACGGCACCCGAGCTTGTCGATGTGCTGCATGATGCGGTCAAACCGATGCAGACGCTGGCCGAAAAGCGGGAGCAATTTCGCTCGCTGGTCACCGGTTCACATCACACCATCGGGGTCAACCGCCAAGCGTTCGACAACCACACCGATCAGCTGATCGAGATGACACAGAACCTCACACCGGTCCTGGGCGTATTCGCCTTGCACAGCGACAAGTTCGTGCCCATCTTCACTCGATTGAACCGGTTGTCCGACAAGTTCTTCGAAGAGGTATGGGATCCCGAACTCGACACCGGAAACATGCGGGTCAATCTGGCGCTGACACCGAGCTACACCTACACCCGCGCCGACTGCCCGCGGTACGGCCAGTTGCTGGGGCCCAGCTGTTATACCGCCCCGACCATCGCGGTCCGGCCCGACCTGCCCGAGGTTCTGCTACCGCAGAACTATCACCCGCCAGCGGATCTGGCGCCGCCCCCGGGCACCCAGGTTGGGCCCGACGGCAACCTCGTTCCGGTCGGACCGCCCCTGTACAACCCGAACCCCAGCCTGCAAGACCCCAACCCGCCCTTACCGTGGTGGCCGTGGCCCATCGGTCCGGCGCCCCGGGTCCCGGGAACCGCCGATCCCGATGACGCGCCGCCGCCTCCGCCGGGGCCGAACCCCGGCCCACCCGGCGCGGTCGCGCCGTCGGGATTCGGCGGCAACGTCGGACCCGTTGGCAGCCAACACGAACGCGACCAGCTGGGCTTGATCACCGGGCAGGGACACTCGGCGTCGGTGGCGACCCAACTGCTGCTCGGCCCGGTGGCGCGCGGTACGTCCGTCTCGTTGAAACCCGCGCAACCACAACCGGTAGGCGGGCCGAAGTGAAGGTACGGGGGCCGTTGATCGGGCTGTCGATCTTCATGGCGATCGCCATCGCCGTGACGTGGATGGTGTACGCCACCCTCCGGCGTGACGTGGCCGGTCCGACCACGCCGTACGCGGCGATGTTCACCGACGTCTACGGATTGCGCATCGGTGACGACGTCCGAATGGCCGGCGTGCGTGTCGGGCGCGTCGAAAACATCGAGCTCACCGGCAAACTGGCGAAGGTCTCGTTCATCGTCGAAAACGATCAGCATCTCTACGGGAACACCGTGGCATCGGTGACCTACCAGAACATCATCGGCCAGCGGTACCTGGGCCTGTCGCTGGGCGAGATCGGCAACAGGGCAACACTTTCCGCAGGAAGCGTGATACCGGTGCAGCAGACGGACCCCTCGTTTGACGTCGGCAAGCTGCTCAACGGTTTCGAGCCGCTGTTCACCCTGCTCAACGCCAAGGACGCCGACGACCTCACCAAGGGCGTCCTGCAGTCGCTGCAAGGCGATCAGGCATCGATCCCGCTACTGGTGCAGCAGACCTCGACGATCACCCGAACGCTGTCCGCCCGCGATCAATCCCTGGGCGATCTGATCAGCAACCTCACGAAGGTCACCGACACCGTCGCCCGCGAGAACGACGACCTCGACCGTGCACTCGACCAAACCCGCGATGCGGTGGCCAATTTTGACAACCGCCGCGCGGGGCTACAGGACTCGGTGGGTTCGATCGCTCGGGTGACCCGTCGGCTCTCGGCGATCGCCGACGACGTTGACCCGTCGTTGAACGAACTGATCACCCGAGAGCCCGGGTTCAGCAAGCACATGGTCGGCATCGAACCCCAGCTGGCCTTCACCGGAGACAACCTGCCGCTGCTGCTCAAGGGTTTCGCGCGCGCCGTCAGCGAGGGCTCCTACGGCAACGCCTACGCGTGCGACCTGAACGCGACCGGCTTCTTCCCGGGGCTCAACGACATCACGACATTCATCGTCAACGCGGCCACCCCCGGCAACGCCTACCCGATCACCACAAAGAACATGGGGTGGCATACCCCGCGATGCAGGAACATGGCCAATGGCTGACTCGCTCAGGGCCCGGTGGTCGCGGCGTCGTCCGCTCGAGTCATACAACAGGACCTGGCTGGGGCTGGCGGGATTGGCGCTGGTCGCCGTCCTCGTCGCGGTGTCGCTGGGAATCAAGCTGCTCGGCATCGGCTACACCCACTACACCGCCGAATTCCTGCAGGCCGCCACGCTTCGACCCGGCGACCCGATCACCGTCGCCGGCATCGAGGTCGGACACGTCACCAGCATGAAGCTCGACGGCGATCACGTCGAAGCCGGACTGAGCGTGCGCGACAACATCACCCTCGGCAAGAACACCCGCGCGGTGATCAAGGTGATGACCATCCTGGGTTCGCGCTACCTCGAGCTGGTTCCCGACGGCCCGGGCTCGCTGCCGGCCAGGACGATCAGCCTGAGCCACACCGAGGTGCCCTACGACCTGCAGTCACTACTCGAGGACGCCACCACCACGTTCGAGCAGGTCGATTCCGACCAGTTCGCGCAGTCGCTCGCGGTGCTGGGCAAGCAGCTTGGCGGCGTACCGCCACTGATACCGCAGGCCGTCGCGAATCTGCAGACCCTGTCGACCATCACCGCGGACCGTCGGGGCCAACTCGGCACGCTACTGAAAAGCACTCAGCGAGTGGTCAATACCCTGCGGCGCCAGCAGACCAACATCGGCCATCTGATGGATCAGGGTCAGGATCTGCTGGGGCACCTGGTGGCCCGGGAGGCCACCTTTCACGCCATGTTCGCCGGACTGACGGACCTCGTCGACCAGCTCGACAAGATCGTCGTCAACAACCGGCCGCTGCTCGACGAGCTGTTCGCAAACCTGCACCAGCTGACGAACATGGTCGGCCAGCACGACGACTTGCTGCGAAACCTGTTGCAAGTCGCCCCCGTGGCCCTGCGCGGTCTGACCAACGCGACCGGCTATGGGCCGGTCGTCGAGTTCAACCTTCCCAATGGTCTCGCCATCGATTCATGGATGTGTGCCATCAGCGGTCGCGCCAAAGAGTTCAAGATGATCCAGTACTTCAAGGACTGCAAATGACCACCGGCAGGCGCAAACTCATCGCTGTAAGTGTCGCGGTCGCGGCGCTGGCCGCCATCGCCGTAGGGCTGGTCGGCCATTACGTGAAGTCGCGCCTGGACACCATGACGGTGATCGCGCAATTCGACAGCGCCGCTGGGCTTTACGAGGGGAACGTGGTGGCGGTGCTGGGCATGCCGGTGGGTAAAGTCAGCAAGGTCACGTCCAAGGGCAGCTACGTCGAGGCCGAGTTGACGGTGGACAAGAAGGTCAAGATCCCGGCGGCCGCCCGCGCCGTCACCATCACGACCTCCATCCTCACCGACCGGCAGGTGGAACTCACTCCGCCCTACCGAGGCGGCCCGGTGCTGAAGAACCACGACACGATCGGACTCACCCGAACCAAGACGCCGGTGGCTTTCGACCGCGTGCTGGACATGCTCGACAAGGTGTCCAAATCGCTGAAGGGCGACGGAAGGGGTGGGGGCCCCGTCGCCGACCTCAGTGACTCCGCGGTCGCCATCACCGACGGCAACGGCAAGAAGATCCTGTCCGCTCTCGACCAACTCTCCAATGCCCTGCGGCTCAGCTCCGAGCGGGGCGGGACCACCCGCGAGCAGTTGACCACGATTATCACCGACCTCAGCTCGATCACCGAGGCCGCCGCCCGCAACGACACCAAAGTGCGTCAATTCGGCTCGACCACACGCCAACTCAGCCAGATGCTCGCCGACGAGAAGTTCGGCACCGGCGCCACCGGACGGACCATCAACCGCATCCTCGGGGAAGTCACCACGCTGATCGAGCAGAACCGGGACAACCTCAAGCAGGCGGTCCGCAACGGCGACACCGTCGCCAAGACGATCGTCGAGGACCAGCGCGGAGTGTCCGAGATGCTCGACGTGCTCCCGATGACACTGGAAAACCTCTACAACACCGTCGATCGGAACAACGGCGCGATCCGCGTGCACGGGCTGCTGGACAAAGCCCTCACCGACAGCCAGTCCGCCAAGGAGCTCTGCAATCTCATGCACTTGCGTCAACTCGGTTGCAGCACAGGCACACTGCAAGACTACGGACCCGATTTCGGCCTGACCTACATTCTCGACGGCCTCTCGGCGATGGGGCAGTAGCGATGAACGTCGTCAAGCACAAATTGGTAGTGGCGCTCAGCGCAGCCATGGTCAGTTCCGGGTGCGCCACCAACGGGCTATCCAGCCTGCCGCTGCCCGCGCCGGGGATCGGCAATGGCGGATACCTGCTCAACGCGGTCTTCTCCAACGCGCTGAACCTTCCAGCCCATGCGAAAGTCAAACTCGCCGGCGCCGACGTCGGGCAACTCGAATCGATGGTCGCGCGCAACTACACCGCGGTCACCACCCTGCGCATCATGGACGGCGTGCGGGTGCCGGCCGGCAGCACCGCAGAACTGCGATCGGCGACACCGCTCGGCGACGTGTTCGTCGCGATCAAGCCACCGACCCCGATGGATCCTCGCGCGCCGCTGCTGAAAAGCGGCGACACCATCGGGCTGCCTGCGACCCGTGCCGCCGCCACCGTGGAAAGCGTGCTGAGCTCGGCCGCGCTGCTGGTCAACGGCGGCGCGGTCCGCAACTTCACCAACATCGTCAACGGCGCGGGCAAGGCGACCGGTGATCAGGGACGCGCGTTCGGCGACTTGATCAACCGGACCAATCTGCTGTTGAGCAAGCTCAATTCGCGCTCCGAGCAGATCGATGCGGCGGTGACCGAAACGGCCGAACTCGCCGACCGGCTGGATCAGAAGAACCAGGCGCTCTCCGAAATCCTGCAAGCCGTCGGCCCGGCAACCAACGTGTTGTCCAGCAACGCCGACGAAATCGCCGACGTGGTAGACGAACTCGGTGCCACGACCCATCAGCTGTCCAAATTCCCGTCGATCGCGGGCACCGACAAGACGGGCCGCAGCGTCATAAAGGACGCCAACACGATCGCCGCCGCATGGAACGACGTCGTGTTGAGCCCCGATACCAGCCTCGCCGGCCTCAACAGGCTGATTCCGCCGTTCGTGAAAGCCACGCCCAGCGACGCGATTTCGGTGCGCGGCAGCTTCGACCGGCTGGTGATGGGCTCGCGGCCGGGTACCGGGGCGGAGACGGGGGGATTCAAGGGTGATCCCGTGTTCCACGGACCGATGCGCCGCGACTGGAACTACATGATCGGGTCCATCAAATACGTCCTGTGGCGCCTACAGGAACGGGTCGTCGGCCGCGGCCCGCAGACACCGATGGGCCAAAGCCCTTGGACGCCGGTCGGTCCGCCGCTTCCACCGGCACCCGCCGGTCAAGCGCCGCCGGATCCCATGATTCCGGAACCACCGCGGTGATCGACACCCTCGGCCGGTTCATCGTCGCCGCGGTCAAAGCGGGACACCGGCGGCGCGCGTGGCTGTCCGGCCTTGCCCTGGCTCTGACCCTCGTCGTCGGCGTGACGTACCTGGCGATCGGGGCGCTGCGGATCAACCCCTTCGAGTCGACCTACCGGGTCACCATCCGGCTGCCCGAATCCGGTGGGCTGCTGGCCAATCAAGACGTAGCGGTCCGGGGGATCCGGGTCGGGCGCATCCAATCGCTGCGGCCCGTACCCACCGGCGTCGAGGTGATCGCGAATATCAATGCGAATACCAGGATCCCCGCCGCCAGCCCGGTCCGGGTTTCCGGATTGTCCCCTGCGGGCGAGCAGTACATCGATTTCGAGCCCGCATCCAACGCCGGCCCGTTCCTGTCGAACGGCAGCGTGATCGGCCCACAGCACACGACCACGCCGATTCCGCTGTCGCAAGTGCTCGCCGACGCCGACGGCCTGCTGGCCCAAACCGACCCGAAGAAGCTCGAAATCGTCAAGCGCCAACTGAGTTTGAGCAAGGATGGGCCGCAGAAGCTCACCGACATCATCGACGGTGCCACCTTCCTGCTGTCGACGATGGACCCGGTGCTGCCGCAGACCGTGACCATGCTCAAGACCAGCCGGGTGGTCCTGACGACACTGTCGGACAAGAACGCCGGGCTGGGTGCGACGTCCCGCAATATCGGGGACCTCATGACCGGCGTGAACAAGATGGACGGCGGCTACCGCAGATTCGTCGATCGAACCCCGCACGCCCTGTCCTCGGTGGACAACCTGTTCGACGACAACTCCGACACCATGGTCGGGTTACTGGCCAATCTGGTCACCACCGCGCGGATCGTCTATCTCCGCGTGCCGGCGCTGAACGCGGTCTTCCCCGATTATCGCGGCTCGACACTCGAGGCCCTGATGACGACCATGCACGAGCATGGGCTGTGGGCGACCGCCGACATCTACCCGCGTTACACCTGCGATTACGGCACCCCGCGGCGGCCGTCGTCATCGGCGGACTACCCCGAGCCCTTCCTGTACACCTACTGCCGAGACGACGACCCCCAGGTATTGATCCGGGGCGCCAAGAATGCGCCCCGACCGGGCGGTGACGACACCGCGGGGCCGCCCCCCGGCGCCGACCTCGGCCAGACCGCCGATCCAACACCCAAGGGACGCTTCACCATTCCCACGCCCTACGGCGGACCGACCCTGCCGATCGAACCGCCCCACTAAGCCCACGAGCCCTTCACCACCGCAAGGAGACACCGCCGTGACACTAACCGCCGACCACGACTGCAGTACGAGCGAAGACACCGAGACCCCGCCTGACGACCAGCCGGAAGCCTCCGCGAACGCCGACGGGCAGGACGCGAAAGGCCGCACCTGGCGATGGAAACGTCGGGGCCGCATCGCGGTTGTCGCCGCCGTCTACGCCGGGGCGTTCGTCCTCGCCGGTGGGTTGGGCTGGAAGCTGTGGGACGAGCACGCGGTGGACCAGGCCGGGCAGGCGGCCCAGCGGACCGCGATCGACTACGCCCAGGTGCTCACCAGTATCGACTCCGGCCAGGTCGACCAGAACTTCTCGGCTGTACTCAACGGGGCCACAGGCGATTTCAAGGAGACGTACACCAAAGCCAGCGCCCAGCTTCGGCAACTGCTCATCGACAACAAGGCCGCAGCCCATGGCACCGTCGTGGATTCGGCGATTCAATCGGAGAGCAAAACCAAGGTGGTGGTGTTGTTGATGGTCGACCAAACCGTCAGCAACGCCGTGCGGCCCGACGGTCGGGTTGACCGAAGTCGGATGAAGATGACGATGGAAAACGTCGGCGGCCGCTGGCTGGCCAGCAAAGTCGAACTACCCTAGGGCGTTTCGGTCATGCGGTTGATTCGAGTCTCGGCCGGTGCGGCGCTGGTGGCCGCCGCGGTGTTGAGCGCACCGGCGGCATCGGCCTCGGCGCAGTCGTTTTGCGGCGAGCTCGGCGGCGATTGGGACGGGCAGTACTGCCACACCTCGGTGTTGTCCGAGCGAAAGGCGGTCCGCGACATCAAGATGGCGTTGCCCGGCGACCTGGTCGAGAACCCCACCAGTGGTCCACCCATCCGTGAATACCTGCGGAATTTGATGAACAACTGGCGCACCAAGGGCGCATCAATGGTCCAAGACAGCTGGGGCGAGGAGAACTATCAGGTGTTCACCCATGGGCGCGCGCTCAGTGTGGCCTTCCACGAGGACTACCACGCCGACGGCCCGGCATTCAACAACGCCTATCGCACGTTCACCTTCGACATGGCCGGCGGTAGGCGGTTGCAGCTGGCCGACATCACCAAGCCGGGCCTCGACCCGCTGACCGCAATTCCACCGTTGGCCGAGCCGTCCATCCAGGACGCGCTCGACCATGCCGCATGGCAACACAATCCGGGAACGTATCCGTTCACCCTCGATCGGTGGACACCGGACAAGGTCTTCTCGGGCGGCTACAAAGCCTGGGCGCTCACGCCCGACGAGCTGGTGCTGTACATGCCGGACTACCCGGTGGGACACGACTCGCCTATCCAGTACGGCCAATCGGAGCAATGGTCCATGGACGGAGGGGCCGTCGAGCCACACATTCCGCTCAGCGCACTGAGCTCGGTCCTGCGCCCGGAATTCGGCGGGGCGTAGCGGGGATAGACGTCTGATGACCTCGGGTAGGACGCCGCGCCCAGCGGCGCGCGGGAGGCTTGCCGGCTCCGCAATACCGCTTGTCGACCGATCGCCCCGACGGCCGCTGCTGCGGCTACGGTGATCTGTATGCCATCGGCTAGCCGCTCCTCCGCAGATCAAGTAAAGCGGCGCCCGAAGGACCGCAAGATCCAAATCGCCCGCGCCGCCACCGATGCATTCAGCGAGTTGGGCTATCACGCGGTCAGCATGGAAAACATCGCGGCGCGGGTCGGGATCTCCGCGGCCGCGCTGTACCGCCACTCGCAGGGCAAGTACGACCTGTTCCGCGAAGTCTTCTTGGCGCTGGGACAGCAACTGGTCGACGCCACTGCGTTCGCTGATGACCTGCCCGCCGATGGCGATCCCGAAGAGCAGCTCAGCGCGCTGGTCAGTGCGTTGATCGACTCCACGATCGTCAACCGCACCGCCGGCGGACTGTATCGCTGGGAGGGCCGCTACTTACGTGGTGACGATCAACACGCCCTGGCCGAACAGATCAAACTGATCAACCGGCGCCTGCAGCGTCCACTGATGAGGCTTCGCCCGAAACTCACGTCGCGGCAACGCTGGATCCTGTCGGCGGCCACCCTGAGCGTGATCGGCAGCATCACCGACCATCGGTCGCGGCTGGGCAATTCCGAGATCCGCGCGGCGCTGGCGGACATCTCGGCCGCGGTGTTGCGGGCCGACTTGCCAACCCAGCGCGGTCGCGGATCCGAGCAGCCGCGCACGGCGACGCTGACCAGCGCAGCCGGAACCTATGAACGTCTGTTGCACGAATCGATGCGCCTGTTCAACGAACGCGGCTATCGCGAGACCGGGATGGAAGACATCGCGGCGGCGGTGGGCATCCCGGTTGCCAGCATCTATCAGTACTTTCCGGGCAAGGCCAACATTCTGGCCGTCTATTACCGGCGTGCTGCCGACCAACTCTCCGGCGACCTGTCCAGCATCTTGGCCACCAGCGCCGACCCGGAACAGGCGCTCGCACAACTCATCGAGGCCTACGTCAGCCGCTCGTTCGCCAACCCCGAATTAGCCTGCGTCTACTACACCGAGCGGCACAACCTGCCCGACACCGACGCGGTACTGCTGTACAACATTCAGCGTTCCACCGTCGAATCCTGGGCCAGCCTCGCCGTCGCGGCCAGGCCGGAGCTCACGCTCGGCCGCGCGCGATACGCCGTCCACGCCGCGTTCGCCCTCGCGGTGGACACCGGCCGACTCGTCTACCCCGACGCCAGCGCGGCCGCCGGACTCACGGTGCGCCGCCTGATGGAGGTCACGCTGCTGGGACGACCGGTCGCAGCGCCTCGGAGCGCGCCACGCGGTGGCCGGCAGCGCCGCTGACATGCCGTTGCGGAAGCCCCGGCAAAGAATCTTCCCGCACTTGCTTCTTGGAAACAAACCGCTGCGATGCATCGAGCGCGAGCCGAACGCCCCTTTGCGCCACCATATCTGAGCGTTCGGCTGCTGCGTGACTGCGCCGCCGAATCGAGCGCAGCACTACCGAATCGCACGAATGGGCATTAACATGTATGGGTCTAGTCCGCACGCCGGGACGCGGTGGGTCCTTAGCACTTCGGTGTAGGTCGGCTTCGAACCCGGCAGCACCCGCGCGAAAGGCATGCCCATGCTCAGCAGGATCCGCTCAGTCCTGGAGTACCAACTGACCATCGCCGAGCTGCTGGGCCTGGGGATTTTGCTGGGGACGCCGTACCTGATCGTCGGCGTGATCTGGTCGAGCACCCACACCCAGCATCTGCACGACATGCACGGCGTCGACCTGGTGGTCTCATTCCTCGGCTCGATCGTCTCTTGGCCGGTGCTGCTTTTCGCCAACGTCTGCATGACCTAAGGGGGGCGCATGACCAACCGCGGGCCGCTGGTCGTCTCCGCTGCCGTGGTGTTGCTGGCCGGGGGGTTCTTCGCGCTGTACCTGCCGGTTTTCATCGACGCCTACGATCAGTTCGGCTGGCAAGTCAAGTGCGGCAGCGGCTTTGTCACCGATCTGGCCCAGGCGTCCAGCGCGGTCGGCGTGGGCGGCAAGTATGTCGACCAGTGCGATCACGCGCTCCTGATCCGGCGGTTATGGGCGATTCCCGCGGCGGCGCTGGGCGGGTTGACGTTGACGTGGCAGGCGGGCGTGGCGCTTGCCCACGACTACCGGCGGTCCACACCGGCGGTCCGGCAATCTGAACTACCTTGCCTCTAACGGGCTTTCGCCGAGCCAAGGTTGAGGCGACTAGCGGGTGCTCTCGTCCGGTAGGTCGTGCCGGGATTGGTGCAATCCGGGGCCGTTCGGATCCTCGTCCTGGTGCTCGAGCTGCTCTTGCAGCTTGCGCTGTTCCTCGGTTGCCTTTCGGGCGTCCTCGGGCGTCGCGGGCGGGTCGAAGTTGACTTGCTGATCCACCGAGATCTCCTCTGAACGTCTGAAATGCCTTTCGTCAGGTTCGCCCGAATGACGGCCGTTGAAACCCGCGCGCGGCCGCCGACGCCGATCGCGCAGCTCACGTGCACGGGATCGAGCGGGGAATCAGTATTGTTTGACCACCGCGCGCGGTGCCGTTCGCCACGACCTGGTTCCGTCGCCCTGCGGTCGGGGCGGTTCGAGTAGCAACACGGCCAGCCCGTCGAGCAAGACCGGCCGCACCCAGTCGCCCAGGTCGATCATCTCGCCCGGCCGCGGCTGGCGGAAAGCGTCGTCGCGCGCGAGGTCGATCGGGGTCAGGTCGAATACGGTCTCGATGGTGGCCCGGTCGGGCAGCTTGCGGATTCCGGGCAACGTGATGAACAGTCCGTCGTTGCCCGACAGGTGCAGACCGACCGCCGCGAGCGCGCCGGTCGTCCCCTCCCGGGTGCCGCCGTGGCCGGACAGGTGGATGCCGAGTGTCCTGGCGAGTTCGCGAGCCTCGTTGGCGCACAGTACTTCCCGTTTGGCGCGGAGACCGAAGTCGACCAGCCGCGCCGCGCTGCCGGCGAGTTCGCCCGGAACGACGACGGCGAGCCCCGGATCCGCATCGGGCGGGCACACCGTTTCCAGGAAGTGTCCGGCGAACTCGATGATTGCGGTGCGAACCGCGTGCGGATCACCGCCGGGGCTGCGCCAGGCCAGACACGCGCTCGAGTTATGGGACGTGTACGGGATCCGATCATCGACGAGCAGCTGATGTCTCGTGGCGCCCGCGGGTGAGCCGAGTCCGGCCGCCTGTAGCTCACGCAGCAGCGCGCGGGCCCGCCGGCCGGTGCCGGGGGTGTACGGGTTGTCGGTGTCATCGATGCCGATCAGCAGGTCGACACCGGCCAGCGCGGTACCGGCGATCACGGGTTGACCACCAGGTCGGTGACGTCGCGAACCCACTGATCGCGGCTGAGCTTTGCGCCGGTGAGCTTGAGTGTGTGGCGTTTGGTGAAGCCGAGGATGGTCCGATCGTCGAGCTCGCCGGCCGTCAGGGTCTGGGCCGGGTCGCGCCCTTCCACCCGCACGCTGATGACCCCGGTAGCGCCCGCGGCGTCGAGGATCGAACGCACGCTGGGTCCCTGCTGCACGCGGTGTGATTGCGGCGTCGCGACCTGAACCTGGGGCAGCTGCTCGAGTCGCGACAGGGTGAATCGGTCGAGCACCCGGTGGTTGTTCTGCACGACGAGCTGGACGTCGGTCTCCGACGCGCCGCACGCGACGAGTCCCGCTGCCAGGGCGAAAACCGCAACCGCCCGAGTCAGTAGCGTATTGCTGCGCATTTACGGGTCCTATCCTGTGAATTCGCCGTAAATGAGGATTAGTGTAGGGGCTCGCGGCTTATGATCTGCGCATGACCGTGCTGATGCACTCAACGGCCGGATTCACCGCCGTCCGCGAGGCGGCGTTTCCGCTGGTTGCGGTCGCCGCCATCGTCGCGTCGACCGATATCCGGATGCCCCTGGGGCTGCCCGGTCACCGTGGGCTGATCTGGCTGACCCTGCTGGTGGCGGTCGCGCTGGTGACGGCGCGTCGCGAGACGGTGCTGGCGGTCGGCGCGGCGTCATCGATTACGGTGCTGCCGATCCATGGGTTGAGCGATCCACTGTGGAGCAGTCGCTATGGGGCCGCGGCGGCGTTGCTGTTTACGGTGGGCTCAGTTCCGGTGGTGCGCTCGCATCGGTGGTTACTGGTGCTGGCCGCCGCGCCCATTCACCTTGTCGCGCTTGCCAGTTCGGTCTCCTCATGGCACGCCATGTCGGCGTGGGTATCGAACGGAATGCTCGAGCGGGCGGGGTGGCACCTGATCTTTGGATTCGTAGCCGGTGTGCTCGCCTGGGTGGTGGCCCTGGGTGTGGGTTGGCCGCCTGCGGCCAGGGCGGCCGGCGCCGGTTCGGCGACAAGACGATACGAGGAGCGGCCGCTATGACGCTGCGAGTTATCCCCGAGGGCTTGGCCGCGACGAGCGCGGCGGTCGATGCGATCACCGCTGCGCTGGCGGCCGCGCACGCGGCGGCGGCGCCCGTGGTCTCGGTGGTGGTCCCGCCGGCGGCCGATCCCGTGTCGCTGGCGGCCGCCGCGGTATTCAGCGAGCGGGGAAGCCAGCATTCGGCCGCGGCGGCCAAGGGCGTCGAGGTGTTGGGTCGAGCCGGGTTGGGCGTGAGTCTGGCCGGCGTCGGTTACGCCGCCGGCGACGCGGCGGGTGCGTCGACCTATCTGGGCGCAGGCTGACGGTGACCGCGCCGGTGTGGATGGCTCTTCCGCCGGAGGTGCATTCGGCGCTGTTGAGCAGCGGACCGGGGCCGGGCCCCTTGCTGGCGGCCGCGGCGACGTGGACGGCGTTGAGCGCCCAATATGATTCGGCGGCAACGGAGTTGACTTCCGTATTGACCGGTTCGGTTCCGGTGTGGGAGGGCCCGACGGCCGACAGCTATGTCGCCGCGCACATGCCGTATTTGGCGTGGCTGCAGCTGGCCGGCGCGCTGAGCGCCGAGGCGGCCGCTCAACACCAGGGGGTGGCCACCGCATATACCGCCGCGTTGGCCGCGATGCCAACGCTGCCGGAGTTGGCCGCCAACCATGCGACGCACGCGGCCTTGGTGGCGACGAATTTCTTTGGGGTCAACACCATTCCGATTGCGCTCAACGAGGCCGACTACGCGCGGATGTGGACTCAGGCGGCCACCACCATGACCACCTACCAGGCGACGACCGCGGCGGTGCAGATGAGCAGCGCCGCTGGAGCGGGCACCGGGGGTAAGGCGGGCAGCGGCTCCGGATCCGGCACGGGCACCGGAACCGGAACGGGAAGCGGCACCGGCACTGGGACCGGCGGCGGTGGAGGCGGCGGCACGGGTTCCTTCCAGTTGCCCACGCCCGAAGAGATCTGGGAAATGCTGTTCGGGCCCGACGGTGAGCAGATCCCCGGGCAGGGCCAACCCAACTGGAGTCCATCGGAGTACCTGCAGAACCTGGGCAACTTCTTCAACGGCAACGCCCAGGCGGTGGCCTGGCTACAGCAGAACCTTTCCGGCCTGCTCAATCCGTCCCAATTCCCGGCTCTGGTCAACTATTTCATCGCGTGGCAGACCTACCGGATCATCAACTGGACGATCCGGACACTGCGCTTCATTCTCCAGGAGCTGCCGCTGCTGCTGCAGGTCGGTTTGAGCCTGTCGATCACCAGCCTGGGAAGCCTGGCGGGTTTGGCGGGCCTGGCCGGGTTGGCCGCGCCGGCCGGCGCTCCCGCTCCCTCCGCCGTGCCGCAGCCCGCGGTGGTGGGCGTGCAACCGCCGGCGGTGTCGGCCGCTGCGGTGACGGCGCCCATGGCCCCGGCCGGCCCGGTAGTGACGGCGACGTCGATGGCGTCGACCCCGGCGCCCACGGCTTCGGCGGCTGTGCCGCCCGCGGCTCCACCCACACCACCCGCCCCGGTGACCGGATCCGAGGGCTTCGGTTACCTGGTGGGCAACGTTGGGCTCGGTATGGAATCGTCGGCGCAGACCCGGGCCAACAGCGCGGCGCCCGCCACGCAGAACGCGGCGTCGGCCGCCGGGGTGGCCGCGGCGGAGGAGCACCATGGACGCTCACGCCGGCGCCCGCGCTCGGTCGTCGACCCCGGATACCGCTACGAATTCATCGAGGCCGATGACGAGACTGCCGCCGCGGCTGCACCCGCGTCGTCCGCTCGGCACCTGCCCTCGGATTCCGGCGCGTCGGCACGGGGCTTCGCCGGGACGCTACCTCGGCCCGACCTGCGGGCGGCGGGCCTGATCACGTTGGGCGACAACGAGTCCGGCGACGGCGCGCGCACGCCGATGCTGCCGGAGGGGTGGGACGGCCGGTAGGCCGCGCGGCCCGGTCCGCGTCAGCCGAGGTGCGCGGACAGTAACCAGGCGCCCACGGACTTGCGACCGTTGTCCTCATCGCGAATGTCGGCGGCGAAGTCCTGGAAGCCGGACAGGAAGCTTTCGGGCACGTTGGCGTGGATGCGGGCCGGCCGGATCTCGTCGATCACCCAGTACTTCGAGACCACCTCGCGCAGCTCATCTTCGGTCACCGCATTGACCGGCCCGTTGGCAGGCATCGCGGCGCGGTCGAAGACGAGCACAAAGTACGAGGCGCCCGGCGCTGCGGCCCGCACGATCGACTGCTGATAGCCCTCACGCAGTTCGACCGGCATCGAGTGGAAGAGCGTGCTGTCGACGATGGTTCCGAAGCGCCCGTCGTAGCCGGTGAAGGCGCTGATGTCCGCGACCTCGAAGGTCGCGCTGGTGAGGCCCCGGCGGGCGGCCTTCTCGGTTGCCAACGCAATGGCGGTGGGGGATTGGTCCAGGCCCACGGTGGTGAAGCCTCGCTCGGCGAGGTACAGCGACACGGCCGCCTCGCCGCAACCGGCGTCGAGCACGTCGCCGTGGAATTTGCCATCGTTGATGAGGGCCGCGATCTCCGGCTGCGGCTCGCCGATGCTCCACGGCGGCCGGTTGCCCTCGCCCATTTCGGGAGCCTCGCCCCGGTAGGCGGATTCGAACATCTCTTGCGTCGGTTGGGTCATGCCACAGTTTATATCAACGGCACTGATATATGTCAATGACGCTGATATAGGGGGCGTGCGGTGGCACGGCGACGGAGGGATTGATTGGGGAACTGGCGCGCCGACCGACCCCAGCTGCGCAGCAACCGAGGCCGTCGGGGGCTCAACTACTTGAGCGTCGCCGTCAGGTAGCCGGAAGCGTCGCCGAATGAGGCCAATTCGTCGTCGGGCACCGCGAACCCGTGTGCGGCAAACGCCTGCTCGGTTGTCCGTATATCGACGTCCCAGCCACGGGCGCCCAGGTATTCGGCGGCGGTGTTGCGCTCGCCGGTGTAGAACAGCTCGGCCAGATTGATGCTGGAGCCGATGCGCCGGGACCGCTCGGTCAGTTTCTGCGCCCAGTCCGAGGGGATGCTGCGCAGGTCCAGGTGTTCGGTGGCGATCCGGCTGCCCGGCGCCGAAACGGCCGCGATGTTGTCGAACAAGCGGTCCTGCGCCTCGGGCGGCAGGTAGACCAGCAGTCCCTCGGCGCTCCACGCGGTCGGCTGTGCAGGATCGAATCCGGCGGCGGTGAGGGCGGACGGCCAGTCTTCGCGCAGGTCGATCGACACCGTGCGGCGCTCCGCGCTGGGGGTGGCGCCCAGTTCACCCAGCGTCCGCGTTTTGAACTCGATCACCTCAGGTTGGTCGATCTCGTACACGACGGTGCCCGCCGGCCAGGGCAGCCGATACGCCCGGGTGTCCAGCCCGGAAGCCAAGATCACCGCTTGCTTGATGCCCGATTCGGTCGCTTGAACGAAGAAGTCATCGAAGAACCGGGTCCGCACCGTGATCTGCTCTTTGACCGCCTGACGGTTCAGCAGCGGATCGTCGCTGCGGTCGAGCTGATTGTCGAGCAGCTTGATGAAGCTGTCGATGCCGACTGCGCGGACGAGGGGGTCGGCCCACGGGTCATTCAACGAAGCATCCGGTGGGCTGGAGGCGATCGCCCGCTGCGCGGCGACCGCGGTTGCCGTGGCTCCGACGCTGGACGCCAGGTCCCAGGTGTCGTTCTCGGTGCGGGCCACACCCATCTCCTCTCCGCGACTGCGACGCGATTAGTTAGCTCATATAAGTTGACGACTCGACTGTACGCCTTAGTTGGACCCGGGGAATGGAGTCGCGGATCCGGGGTGTTCGGTGTAGGTATGGCTGACGAAATCGAGTTGAGCCCCAGGGGCTGGGTGCGCGACCAGACCGAACAGATCCTGAGTCAGGGCACGACCGACGGAGTCGAGGTTTTCGACCGGCCGATCGTGCTGATTACCGTCACCGGGGCGAAGTCCGGCAAGCAGCGCTACGTGCCGTTGATGCGGGTCGAGAAGGACGGCCGCTATGTCATTGTCGCGTCGCACGGCGGCGCCCCCGAGCATCCGCTGTGGTACTTCAACCTGAAGGCGAATCCGGCCGTGACATTGCAGGATGGCGACAAGGTGCTCAGGTTGACAGCGCGCGAGCTCGACGGCGCCGAGCGCGAGGAGTGGTGGCAGCGGGCCGTTGAGGCCTTTCCGCCCTACGCGGATTACAAGACGAAAACGGCACGGCAAATCCCGGTTTTCGTTCTGGAGTAACCATTTTCCCTCGGCTGGCTGCGCTGCTTGCAATGGCCGCCGAAAATTTGCATTCGATATGCGCCCGGCCCGTCCGGTTGACCCCTTTATCTCCGCCCACTTACCTTCGAACGCATAGGCCAGGCATTTCCATCCGAACAACGACGTTCGTGGTATCTGTAACCGCCTGCGCCGCACGGCTTTACGAGTGATCATCCTGCCGTGACCGGGCGGATAGCTAAAAGCCCACCGCTAAAGACCAATTCGGGGAGGGCCGGTGCACAAGCTGGAACAGCCAGGTCGACATGACCTGGAGGCGGTGGCTCCGTCCCGGCTCGATCGGATGCGAGAGACGCTACGGTACGATCTGCCGGCCTCATTGGTGGTTTTTCTGGTGGCGCTTCCGCTGTCACTAGGTATCGCGATCGCTTCGGACGCACCGGTTCTCGCGGGCTTGATCGCGGCGATCGTCGGAGGAGTGGTCGCCGGGTGGCTCGGCGGCTCCCCACTGCAGGTGAGCGGTCCGGCCGCAGGGCTTACCGTGGTTGTCGCCGATCTGGTCGCCCAGTTCGGCTGGGCGATCACATGTTTCATCACCGTGATCGCAGGGATTCTGCAGGTCCTGTTGGGGTTCAGCAAGATTGCCCGAGCCGCACTGGCGATCTCGCCGGTCGTGGTGCACGCCATGCTGGCCGGCATCGGAATTACGATCGCCCTGCAGCAAGTTCATGTGCTACTGGGCGGCGCTTCGAAAAGCTCGGCGTGGAGCAACGTCACCGGATTGCCCGCCCAGATTCTGAGCGCACACCGCCCGGGAGTCGTGCTGGGATTGCTGGTGATCGCCATTCTGGTGGCCTGGCGCTGGGTTCCGGCCCGGGTGGCCCGTGTTCCGGGTCCACTGGTGGCGATCGTGACGGTCACCGCCATCTCGATGATCTTCCCGTTCCACGTGTCCCGGATCGTCTTGGAGGGCTCCGTCCTCGAGGCACTGCGGTTGCCGTCGCTGCCGCACGGCAATTGGGCAGCCGTCGTCATCGCCGTCATCACGGTCACATTGATCACCAGCGTGCAGAGTCTGCTGACCGCGGTGTCGATCGACCGGATGCACACCGGGGCGCGAACCGACTTCAACCGTGAGCTGATCGGGCAGGGCGCGGCCAACATCGCGTCGGGCGCCATCGGCGGGCTTCCCATCGCCGGTGTCATCGTGCGCAGCGCGGCCAACGTGAATGCCGGGGCGAAGACGCGTGCATCGACCATCCTGCATGGCATTTGGATATTGCTCTTCGCGGTGCCGTTCGCGGGGCTCGTCGAAAAGATTCCCACGGCGGCACTTGCCGGCCTGCTCATCGTCATCGGCATCGAGCTGCTGAAACCGGCGCATATCGAAACCGCCTTGCGCAACGGCGATCTCGCCGTCTACCTGGTGACCGTGGGCAGCGTCGTCTTCCTCAATCTGCTGCACGGCGTGATGATCGGGCTCGCGCTGGCCGTCGCCGTCACCGGATGGCGGGTGGTGCGCGCCAGGATCGAGGCCAAGCCCGTTGGTGACGGATGGCACGTCGTCGTCGAAGGCGCTTGCACCTTCCTGGCGCTGCCCCGGTTGACCGGCGTCCTGGCGTCGGTCCCCGACCGCACGTCGGTCACCATCCACCTGCTGACCAGCTATCTCGATCACGCGGCGCACCAAGCGATCAGCGACTGGCAGCGCCGCCACTGCGCTACGGGCGGGCAGGTCCATGTCCGCGACACGGTCGAGCCGACTGAGCCCGCGCCAAAGCGATCGAAAGCCGGCCGCCGCAACGCGCACCTGAGTTTGGTCGAGGAGTTGTCCGCGGCGGGAAGCCGGTAAAGCCGCGGCGCTATCTGAGGTCGTCGGCCACCTGCTCGAGGGCGGCGAGGTGTTCGTCGACGTTCGCGAAGCCGGCCTTCATGGTGTTCACCGACAGGTGGCTGGCCCCGGCGGCCTTCCAGGCGGCGATGGCGGCGGCGAGCTTATCGCGGTCTTCGGTCCAGCTGACCCGGCCTTCCATGCCGAGGCTCTTCGGGTCGCGGCCCGCGGATTCGGCCGCGCGGCCCACCTGCTCGAGCGCGTGGTCGAGCCCGGGTCCGGGCTCGACCATGGGGAACCAACCGTCGCCGAGCCGACCGGCACGTTCGTATGCACGATCCGACGCGGCGCCGAACCACACCGGTATCGGCCGCTGGGTGGGCAGCGGGGCCAGGCCGGCCCCCGTCACGGTGTGGTACCGGCCGTTGAACGTGACCGACCGTTCGGTCCACAGCCTGCGCATGACCTCGACCTGTTCCTCGGAACGCTTGCCGCGGTTGATGAACGACTCGCCAAGCGCCTCGAATTCGACTGCGTTCCAACCCAATCCGATGCCGAGCCGGAAACGGCCACCGCTGAGCACATCCACCTCGGCGGCCTGTTTGGCCACCAGCACCGATTGGCGTTGCGGCAAGATGATGACACCGGTGACGAGTTCCAACGAGGTGACAGCAGCCAGGTAGCCGAACATGACGAACGGCTCGTGAAACGTCGAGTCGATGTCGTAGGGGCCCTGAAAGCCGTGATGCACCGTCGGGTCCGCGCCGACGACGTGGTCGTAGGCCAGGATGTGGGTGAACCCCAGTTCCTCGACGCGCTGACCGTACAAGCGCACGACGGCGGGGTCCGAGCCGAGCTCGGTTTGCGGAAAGACGACTCCGATACGCATTCGCTGTGCAACCGCGCGATAGCGGGATTGCTTCCCAGACGAAACTCCCGCGCGAGCCCGCGGGCCAGGGGTTTGGGGGCGGTGTCGGCTTCTCGCCTCTGGCGCAAGTGGTCGCTCGCAGCGACGGTTCTGGTGTGGTCCCCGGGGGAATGGCCGACACCGCCGCGCTGATCAACCACGGTCGTCGTCGGGATATTCCACCGCCGGTCGGTCGAGGATGATGAAGTCGTGACGGCGAAGAAAGTCAGCGGGGTGCTCAGGGTCGGCGAGATGGAGCCGACGTTCGCAGCGGAGCTGTCCGCCCGGTATGAGATTCCGCAGCTGCCCGGCGGCCCCGACCGCACGCGGTTTTTGACCGAGCACGGAGCCGGTGTGCGCGTGCTGGTGACGTCGGGATCGCCCGGCGTCGATGCGGACACCATGGCGGCGTTGCCCAATCTGGAGGTCATCGTCAACAACGGGGCCGGCGTGGATCTCATCGATCTGGAGGCGGCCAAACGCCGCGGCATCGGCGTGAGCAATACGCCCGATGTGTTGTCGGACACAGTCGCCGACACCGCGGTGGGGCTGATCCTGATGACGCTGCGCCGTTTCGGCGCCGCCGACCGCTACGTGCGCGCCGGCCGATGGGCGCGCGAGGGCGCGTTTCCTTACGCCAGGGACGTCAGCGGCCTGCAGGTCGGCATCTTGGGACTGGGCCGGATCGGTTCGGCGATCGCGACCAGGTTGCTCGGATTCGACTGCGCCATTGCCTATCACAACCGCCACCGCATCGAGGGATCACCGTTCCGCTATGCCGATTCGCCCGTGGAGCTGGCCGAGTCGGTGGACGTCCTGGTCATCGCCACCACGGGTGACCGCAATGCGCACAAGTTGGTCGACCGCGCGGTGCTGCGGGCTCTGGGCCCCGAGGGTTACCTCATCAACATCGCCAGGGGCAGCGTGGTCGACGAGGACGCGCTGGTGGAATTGCTGGCCGCGGGCGAATTGGCGGGAGCGGGCCTGGACGTCTTCGCCGAAGAGCCACACGTACCGGCCGAATTGTTCGGCCTGGACAACGTTGTGCTGCTGCCCCATATCGGCAGCGCCACCGCGCGGACCCGGCGGGCCATGGCCCTGCTGGCGATCCGCAATCTCGACAGCTACCTCAGCACGGGCGAACTGGTCACACCCGTCCTGTCGCCGCACCGCTAGCACCCGCCGTGACGCCGTGACCTGGTGATTCTGCGCGGCTATCGATCTGTGGCCGAAGCGATACTCGCAGAAGGTTATTGCTCCAACTGCAACTGGGTATGCGGCTTTCATGAGTCCACTACTGCCGGAGACAGCCACGCCGGTGCGGCTGACGCTCGCCGGCACAGCCCGCCCCGACACGGTGGCGGCGTGGCGCCGTGCGCTGCAACGGTGGCTGGCGCAAGAGGTGCGCGCGCCGGAGGAGATCCGCGAGGACGTCGTCCTCGGAGTCAACGAAGCGCTGGCGAATTGCGTTGAGCACGCTTATCGCTCGCATCAGCAGGTTGGCGTCATGAAACTCCAGGCCAGCTACGACCCGCAGGCCGAGTCGATCCGGGTCTGTGTCAGTGATCGAGGAAGCTGGCGCAAGCCCTCATCGAGGCAGTCGAACGATCCGCACGCCTCGCGCGGCATCATGCTGATGCACCGCCTGTCCGACCACTGCACCATCCACGCCCGGCCCAACGGCACCAGCGTTTACCTGGATTACGCGACCGACGCGGAGCTCGCCGGCCAGCAGCGGTGAGGCCTCGGACCCAGTCCCTGATCAGGCGCCCGACCTTGCCGTGGGCGTGAATTCGACCGGCATGCGTTCCAGACCGCTGACGAAGTTGGCCGGCCGCAGCGGTAGCGGGTCCGCCGAGGCCAGCCGCATGTCCGGGAGGCGTTTCAGCAGCCGCTCGAGCATCATCGACAGTTCCAGGCGCGCCAGCTGATTGCCCAGGCAGAAGTGGGTGCCGAAGCCGAATGCCAGATGGTTGTTGGGGTACCGGTCTATCCGGAAGCTCTCCGGGTCGCCGAACACCGCCTCGTCGAAGTTCGCCGATTCGAACAGCAAGATGATCTTCTCGCCCTGATGGAGTTGCGTGCCGTGGAAGTCGACGTCCGCGGTCATGGTGCGGGCCATGTTCTTGACCGGGGCGGTCCAGCGCAGCATTTCCTCGATCGCGTTGGGTAGCAGGGCCACGTCGTCGACCAGTCGCCGGTGCTGTTGCGGGTGACGCAGTATCTGCGCGGTGCCGCCGGACAGCGTGTGCCGGGTGGTCTCGTCGCCGCCGATGAGCAGCAACAACACCTCGGTGACGATCTCATGGTCGGCCAGCTTCTGGCCGTCCACCTCCGCATGTACCAGCACGCTGACCAAGTCATCGGTGGGCTCGGCCTTGCGCGCCGCGATCATGCCCGTCATGTATTCGGTGTAGGCGGCGAATGCGTCCACCGAGACCTGAAAATCCTCTTGTGCGGTCGTACTGCTGAGCAACGTCACCATGTCGTCGGACCAGCGAAGGAACATCTGGCGTTCCTCCGGAAGCACCCCGAGCATGTCGCCGATCACTGCCATGGGAAGGGGAGCCGCGAGGTCCCAGACGAAGTCGCACTCGCCCCGTTCACAGACGTTGTCGATCAGCGCGTCGCACAGCGCGCCGATCGAGTACTCCCTGTCCTTGACGCGTTTACGGGTGAAGCCGGCGTTGACCAGCTTGCGCCGCAGCAGGTGGGCGGGGTCGTCCATTGCGATCATCATGGGCGGTGCGTCCTGGTCCGGCCGGATACCGCCAGCGTTGGAGAACAACTCCGGTGCCCGCTCGGCGTCGATCACCGCCGGGTAGGTCGCCGCGGCCGCCAGGCCGTTGCGGTCCCGGAAGACCGGCTCGTTCTCGCGCATCCATCGGTAGACCGGTCGCGAGTCGCCCGCGTAGAAGGCGCCGTCGGTCAGATCGACGTCGGGCCGCAGCTGGCTGCGCGTATCAGTGGTGCTTGGCATGGTTCACCCTTCTCCCCGCCTGCGCTGACTTACCGTGGACCTTACAGTAGGCGCTGTGGTATTCCCCACAAAGGATTGTGGCCGCGGTTGCGCAAATCGGCGCCCGCCACAGCGCATGGCGCATGTGGGATAGCTAACGCGTCACGGCCGCAGGACCACCAGGGAAATGGGTATATGACCGTTTCTTCGGCCGTTCAACTGCGAGGACTTCATTATGGGCCAGAACATCCGACGACAGCTCGGCAAAACCGACAGTCCAATCGAGGACGAGCTCGAAGACGCCTTCAGCAGAATGCTGAGCGAGGGTACCCAGCGACTGCACCGGAGCTGGCGCGGTGTGCTGGTCACCGGGTTTTTCGGGGGCACCGAAGTGGCGCTCGGCGTGCTCGCCTATCTGTCGGTCCTGGACGCCACCCACCGCCCGCTGCTGGCCGGATTGGCGTTCTCCATCGGCTTTTTGGCGCTGCTGCTCGGTCGCAGCGAGCTGTTTACCGAGGGCTTCATCATCCCCGTCGTCACCGTGGCGGCCAAGCGCGCCGGCCTGACGCAACTGCTCAAACTATGGGCCGGGACGATGTTTGCCAACCTCGTCGGCGGTTGGGTGATCATGTGGCTGATCATGACCGGCTTTCCCGAGTTGCACTCTCAGACGGTCGAATCCGCGACCCACTTCGCCACCGCGCCGCTGTCGGCCCAGAGCTTCTGTCTGGCCGTGCTCGGCGGCATGGTGATCACGCTGATGACCCGGATGCAACACGGCACCGACTCGGTGCCCGCCAAGATCGCCGCGGCCGTGGCGGCGGCGTTCCTCCTCGCCGGGCTGCGGTTGTTCCATTCGATTCTGGATTCGCTGCTCATCTTCGGCGCGCTCATCACCGGCAAGGCGCCGTTCGGCTACCTCGATTGGCTGGGCTGGTTCGGCTACACCGTCGTCGGCAACCTGGTGGGCGGTCTCCTGTTCGTCACGCTGCTGCGATTGCTGCGCAGCAAGGACCGGCTGGAGGAAGAGCGCGCCGACGCCACCGACACCGTTGCCTCGTGAGCGGCGGCAGCGATTTGCCAGCGCCGCAACGTGTCTCAGACGCCCGCCACCAGCTCCAGATCCTTCAGGGACGCCTCGAGATGACCGAGCATTCGCTGCAGGTGCGGGACGCTGCGGCGGCATCCGACCAGACCGAAGTCGAGGTTGTCCGCGTTGTTGGTCACGGTGATGTTGACCGCCTGCCCGTCGAGCGGGATCGACAGCGGATAGTTTCCGTCCAATCGTGCTCCGCGCCAATACAATTGGTCTGAGTTGCCGGTCGACACGTTCGAGATGACGATGTTGAACGGCGGCGAGCCCGCGGAGAGATAACCGGGGATCAGCCCGAAGAACAAGCCGCCGATGTTGAAGGCGGACAGGGCCAATTGCTGAACCGGCGGCAGCTGCCAGAACACCTCCTTGGTGTCGCGGATGGAGGCGCTGATGATCTCCAGCCGCTTGGCCGGGTCGTCGAGATCCGTTGCGAGATTGCACAGGAACGTCCCGACGTTGTTGCCCCCGCGGTCGTCGTCGTCCTTGCGCAGATTCACCGGGACCATGGCGGTCAGCGGCGCGTCCGGCAGGGCGTTCTGATCGAGGAGGTAGGCGCGCAGGGCCCCGGCGCACATGGCGAGCACGACGTCGTTGACGGTGGTACCGGTGGCGGATTTGACGGCGTTGATGCGCTCGAACGAGTACGACTGTGCCGCTACCCGTCTGGCGCCGCCGATCCGGACGTTGAACATCGAGCGAGGCGCCCGGAACGGCAGGGTCAGTTGCTGTTCGAGTAGCGCGGCGCGCGCCAGCTTGAGTGTGGAGGGCGCCAGGGCGAGCGCCGACCCCGCGGTGCGGCCCACCCGGTCGAAGAGCGACGACTGTTCGCGTCGCCCGCTGCGCTTACGCGGACCCAGGCTCCACGGCACCCGCACCTCGTCGTCGTCGGGGTCGGGGGTGAAGGCGCGCTGCACCAGGCGTAGCGCCGAGACGCCGTCCATGAGGGAGTGGTGATACTTCGTGTAGACCGCATACCGCCCGTCCTGCAGGCCTTCCACCAGGTGCGCCTCCCACATCGGGCGATGCCGGTCGAGCAGGCTGCCGTGCAGCCGGGAAGCCAACTCGAGCAAGTCGCGGACTCGTCCCGGCTCGGGCAACGCGGACCGGCGAAGGTGGTAGTCGAGTTCGACGTCCTTGTCGAAGGACCACGCGACGTTGGTGATGCCGCCGAAGAAGGCCGGATGCTTACGGAACGACGGCTGCACGTCCGTGCACTGCAGCATCGCCTGATACGCCTCGCGCACGAAATGGGGATCGGCATCCTCCGGGGGCTCGAAGAGTTGCAGTGAGCCCACGTGCATCGGGTGTTCGCGTGACTCGCC
Source organism: Mycobacterium sp. 1245801.1 (assembly GCF_001673055.1). Taxonomy (NCBI): domain Bacteria; kingdom Bacillati; phylum Actinomycetota; class Actinomycetes; order Mycobacteriales; family Mycobacteriaceae; genus Mycobacterium; species Mycobacterium sp. 1245801.1. Next base: position 20,342 of record NZ_LZKY01000046.1, on the reverse strand, counting down.
GATGAGGAACAACGCGTCCATCGGTGATATCGGTTCCATAGGCGTTCCCATTCCGTCCGCTGTGCCGTCCATCCAGCACATGCCCCTTTCGTATTAGCCGCAGCGAACGATTGCTAATCGCGAATGACGTCCCGACATCGCGCGGTCGCCGGGACGCTTGTGGGCGCGATCGTTTGGGTATTGACGATCGAGGGGGTGCGGATGCCGGCGGATTCGGGTTGTCCGAAGCGGATGGAGTTCGGGCCGTGCGGCGGCGTGCGGCCGGACGGGCAGTGCGAGATGCGCCCGGGTCCGTGCGTCTTCGACGACGTGGTGCCGTGGTCGGGTCATAGCCCGGCCCCCCGACCCGCGCGGACTCCGCGGGTGCTGACCGACTTCAGCGCCACCCCGTTCGATCCTGACGACATCGCGGCGACGGCGACGGTCCTGGCGCCCGGATGCGACGCCGTCCTCGTGGGCGAACACCAGAACAAACCCGACTTCCCGCCCACGTTGATGGCGTCGCTGTTGCTCGACGCCGGTGTGACGCCGTGGATCACGTTGTCCTGCCGGGACCGTAACCGCGTGGTGCTCGAGCAGGAGTTGAGAGGACTGCGCAGCATCGATGTCGAAACGGTGCTGTGCGTCACCGGCGATGGGCGCGGATATGACGTGCGCCCGGATGTTTCGCAGGCCTTCGACCTCGACGGGCCTCGCCTGGTTTCGCTGGCCGCTTCGGTCGGCATCGTCGCCGCGGTACCAGAAACGCCTACCGCCCCGCCCGTACAGCGCAGGCCCGCGCGGTTGGTCGAGAAGCAGCGAGCCGGAGCGAGTCTGGCGGTCCTCAACCACGTGCCCTTTCCCGACATGGTCGCCGATTTCATGAAGTCGGCACGGGCGGCCGGGTTGGCGATCCCGGTGATCGCGGCGGTAGCGGTATTCACCGACACCGTCTCGGCGGCGGTACTGGAAGGGCTGCCGGGACTCGAGCTCGATCCCACTGTGACGCAACGGGTTCTGGGCGCGTCGGATCCGGTGGAGGCCGGGATCGCGGCGGCGGTGGACGAGGCGCGAGCGCTGCTGTCGATCGAGGGCGTCGAGGGGGTGAACGTCTCGGGGCTGGCCTCGGCATCGGGACCTCGCATCGGTGCGGAGATCAAGGCAGAAGTGGGCCGGCGCATCCGGGAGCAGGGAGGAGGGGCGCCATGACGGACCCCATGGAGGCCGAGTTCGACGCCGTCGCCGAATGGACCGCGCAGGTGGCGGCCGAGCTCGGGCCGGACTACCACCTCCCTGCCGGCTGCCGGGGAAGCGGCAGCCCGGCGGCCCTCGACTGGCTCGTCGAACACATGAAACTGGCGCCCGAAGCCACACTGTTGGACGCCGGCGCCGGCGTCGGGGGCCCCGCGGCATACGCCGCTCGATCGACTGCGGTTCGGCCCGTTCTCGTGGAGCCGGAGACCGGCGCGTGCCGTGCGGCACAGAAACTCTTCGGCTTTCCGGTGGTGTGCGCGATGGGATCGGCCCTACCGATGAGGGACGCGAGTTTCACCGCCGCCTGGGCACTGGGCGTGCTGTGTACCACCCCCGATCAACTCGCGTTGCTCACCGAGCTGCGCCGCGTGGTACGGCCGGGTGGGCGCGTCGGGTTGCTCGTTTTCGTCGCGCATCGCGACATACCGCCAAATGCGCTGGAGGGCAACCACTTTCCGACACCCGATGCCTTGCGAGAGCTGCTGACCAGGGCCGCGCTCGACGTCGAGCGGCAACTCGGCACGCAGGACCTTCCGCCGATCGAGGACGCATGGAATGAGCGGGTCGACACCGTGGAGCGTGTCCTCGCCGACCGGCATGGGGACACGGAGACCTGGCAGTTGGCCGAACGTCAGAGTTCGACGATCGGTCGGTTGCTCGAGGATGGAACTTTGACCGGCGAGTTGTTGGTGCTGCGTCACGCTTGACCGCTGAGCCGCCTCGTTCGCGGCACGTTGTCACCGCGCCGAAGCGCATCGGCTAGCGCCCGGTGGCCTGAAAGATGACGCGCCGCGCGATCTGCACCGCATGGTCGGCGAAGCGTTCGTAGAAGCGGCCCAACAGCGTGGCGTCCACCGCGGCGGCGACGCCCTCCGTCCACGCGGGATCCTTCAGCATCGCCAGCAGGCGCCGGTGCAGGTCGTCCATCGTGTCGTCGTCGCGGCGAATCTGAGCGGCCCGCCGCGGATCCTGCGACACCAGCACCTCGCGCGCCCCCAGCGCCAGCGCTTCGGCCGCCTCGCCCATGGCGGCGATGTATGGCCGCACCTCGGCCGAGACGGCCGGATACGGGTGCCGGCGACGGGCGATCTCGGCGATGTGGACCGCGAGCTCGACCATCCGTCGCGCGTCCGCGGCGATCCGCAGGGCGCTGACCACCGCGCGCAGGTCGGTGGCCACCGGCGCCTGCAAGGCCAACAGCGCGAATGCGGTCTCCTCGACGTGCGCATCCATCGCGAGAATGCTGCGATGGCGCGCGATGACGGATTCGGCCGTCGTCAGGTCGGCCTCCAGCAGCGCCTCGCTCGCCTGCTGGATCACCTCAGCGGCCATCGCGCACATCTGGGCGAGCTGTTCGGTCAGCGTGCGCAGCCGCTGGTGGAAACCGGTCCTCATCTTCACCGGATAGCCCGCCACGGCCAAATAAACGCCCACGAGCAAAAACAGAAGAAACTGCGCGGGCCGTCCGCTACCTGACGCCCTCGGCGAGCTCGCGAGCCTCGCGCTCGGTTTCGACGGCAGGCCCGGAGCCGAGCAACGGCTTGCCGGCGACTTCCGGGGTGAACAGCAACGTGATGGCGCCCACCACGCCGCCGAAGATCAGCATGTAAGCCGGCACCATCACGTTGCCGGTGCCGGAGACCAGCGCTTGGGCGATCAGCGGCGTAACGCCGCCGACCAGTGAAATCGAGATGTTGTACGAGATGGCCAGTGCCCCGTAGCGCACGTTGGTGGGAAACAGTGCGGGCAACATGGCGGGGCCGGTGCTGTCGAAGCACAGCTCCATCAGGCCGATCAGCAGGACGCCGATGAAGATCACCGGGTACAGGCCGCCGAAGCGGATGAGCCAGAACGCCGGGATCGAGGCCACGATCAGCAGCCCGCAGCCGGTCCACATGATGGGTTTGACGCCGATGCGGTCAGACAAGCTGGCGACGAGCACCACGGTGACCATCAAGATCGCCAGCGTCGAGACGATCATCACCAGCCCGGCGGTGTGTCCGACGCGCACGAACAGCCGCAGATACGTCGGCAGATACCCGGTGAGCATGAAGTCGGCGACCTGGGAGGTCAGCACCAGCGCCGCGCAGATCAGCATCGGACGCCACTGGGCCGCGATCGTCCGCCGAATCTGCTGCCCGCCTTGGTCGTCCGCCGAGGGCGCATCGTCGTGCGCGCTCTGGTAGGCGGAGGACTCCTTGAGCCGGAGCCGTAAGAACAGGGCGACCAGGCCGAAGGGCAGGCCCAGCAGCAGCGGAATCCGCCAGCCGTACGCCAGCATGTCGTCGTCCGGCAGCCAGGTCTGCAGCCCCGTCACCAGCATCCCGGCGAGGACGAAGCCGACCAGGTTGCCCATCGGCAAGAACCCGACCATCATGCCGCGTTTGTGGTCGGGGGCCTGTTCGACCAGGTAGGTCATCGCGCCGACGTACTCACCGCCGGTGGACAGGCCCTGAAATATTCGGGCGATGACGAGCAGGATCGGCGCCCAGATCCCGATGGTGCTGTAGGTGGGCAGCAGCCCCGTCATGGTCGTGCTGATCGTCATCATGAGGATGGTCACCACCAGGACCCGGTGCCGGCCGATGCGGTCGCCCAGCGGACCGAAGATGAAGCCGCCGAGCGGCCGCACCACGAAGGCCGCCGCCAGCGTGCCGAAGGTGGCGATCAGGTGGACGCCGCTGACGCTTTTGCCGGGATAGAACACCTGCGCGATCGTGGTCGCGATATAGCCGTAGACGCCGAAGTCGTACCACTCCATGAAGTTGCCGATCGCGGTGCCCATGATGGTCTGCCGCATCGCCGGATCGGCGACCCTGATGTCTTTACGTGCCCATTTCCTCCGGCGGCGTCGAGTACCCATCGACTGATGGCTTACCCGAAACATTCCCGGGACGAACCAGCGGGGTCGGGTAATCGCGCGTGTCGGCGGGCTGGCGCGACGGTCCGGCGAACGCATGCGCGGGCGCGGTCGCGTCCGGCAAATGCCAGCTAGACCCTCCTCGCGAGCGGCGGCGACGACGGTGCGACGGCAACGCCGGCGCCGGATTGGTTATTCGCGTCACGTCCCGGCGGTCGCGGACGCCTCACTGGCCTTTGAGGCTTCCGATGCGCAGCGAGAAGTCGGTGGGTTTGGTCTGGGACGTCTCCTCGAACTGCTCGACGTAGCGACGCGGGTCGCGATCCTCGATCGGCAGCCCCTCGGTGGTGGGGTGCTCGGCCATGAACTCGCTGTACTGGCGCCCGAGCGCGTCGCGAAGCCCGATGGGGGCGTGGCGGCGAAAATCCGACAGCCCTTCTCGTTCCTCTTCACCCATGTGATCGTCGTTGGCCACCCGGGTTCGCCCGACCGCCGCCCACCACTGGTCACTGCCGAGCGGGGCGGCGTTGGCCTCGCGCACGCCGTCGCGGATGTCGTTGTGATCACCGATCGCGTCGAGGGTCTCGCCTTCGGCGTCCTCGCCCCCGCGTTTGAGCAACTGCGGGTAGAAGATCTTTTCTTCGATGTAGGCGTGCACGTCCAGCTTGTCGGCGAGCGGACGCCATACCCGCTTGAGCGCCGCCCGGTCGTCGGGACTGTGCGCCTGCAGGTCGTCCAGCAGCGCGAACTGCTCGCGGAACCACTCATGGTCGGCAAGGATCAACATGGTGATGTCAGCCATCGGAGAGTTCCGCCTCTCTGAACACCGGTCAGCCCGGGGCTTACCCGGTTCATCAGCTGAGATAACAACCCGGCGCGGGATCCGTCAACCGCGTCCAGCCAGCCGGATCGTACGCCTTCGTCGAGTTCACCTGCCCCGCAGCTCGATACCAATTTGACGCCCGCGTCAGTCATCCGGTGACGTCGCGGTGCGGGCAACAGCGTCGGCCCCCGTCCGCAGGCTCGGCGCCCTGAACAGCAACTCGCCGGGCAGGCGCGGACATCCGGGCGGATACACTGGGGCGTCAGTCAGGCGATCTGCTTCGATCGCACCCGGTAAAACAATAAGAACCAGTCAGAGGTTGTGCCTTGTCCGAAAAACCCGGCGATGCCGTCAGCTTGGAACCGCACTTCGAGGACGTACAAGCGCACTACGACCTGTCCGACGAATTCTTCGCGCTCTTCCTGGACCCGACGCGGACCTATAGCTGCGCCTATTTCGAGCGCGAGGACATGTCGCTGGAAGAGGCGCAGTACGCCAAGGTCGACCTTTCGCTCGGCAAGCTCGGCCTGCAGCCCGGCATGACGCTGCTCGACATCGGGTGCGGGTGGGGCACCACGATCGTCCGGGCGCTCGAGCGTTACGACGTCAACGTGGTCGGCCTGACGCTGAGCCGCAACCAGCAGGCGCACGTGCAGCGCCGTCTAGACAGCCACCCCTCGACGCGGTCCAAGCGGGTGCTGCTGCAGGGCTGGGAGCAGTTCGACGAGAAGGTCGACCGCATCGTGTCGATCGGCGCATTCGAACACTTCGGCCGGGACCGGTACCCCGACTTCTTCAAGATGGCCTATGAGGCGCTGCCGGCCGATGGGGTGATGATGCTGCACACCATCATCAAGCCCAGCGACGAGGAATTCGCCGAGCGCGGGTTGCCCATCACCATGACCAAGATCCGGTTCATGAAATTCATCATGGACGAGATCTTCCCGGGCGGTGACCTGCCCCAGGCCAAGGGCATCGTCGAGCACGCCGAGCGCGCCGGCTTCAGCCTCGACCGTTACCAGCCGCTGCGCCTGCACTACGCCCGCACGCTCGACACCTGGTCGGCCGCCCTGGAGGCGCGCAGGGACGAGGCCATCGCGATCCAGTCCGAAGAGGTCTACGACCGGTACATGAAGTACCTGACCGGATGCGCGGACCTGTTCCGCGAGGGGTACACCGACGTAGCGCAGTTCACCCTCACCAAGAGCTGACTTCGCACCTGACCATCAGGCCGAAAGCCGTTCCGACGCAGGGGTTTCGGTCGTCACGCCGGTTCGTGCGCCGCGGCGGCGAAGGCCATCGCTGACGTCGTCGAGCGCCAGTCCCGCGGGTTCGCGTACCAAGACGGTAGTGGCGATACCCGCCGCGTAGCAGCAAAACCCCAACAGGGTCACCGCTCGTAACCCGGCTCCGCTGAGCAGGAGCGGCACGAACAGCGCACCCAGGAACGCCCCGACCTTCGCGATGGCGGAGGAAAGGCCGTGGAACGTGCTGCGCACCGCGGTGGGATAGGACTCCGCGGCGAGAAGCATGGTGGTGTAGTTGGGTCCGAAGGCGACCCCGAACAACGACATGCCGAACACGATCGCGAACGGCACTACCGAGGCGCTGATGATCGGGAAGGCCGTTATCAGCAGCATTGCCAACGCGCAGATGCCAAACCCGAGCCCTTGCAACGTGCGTCGTGGCACCCGGTCGAGCACCAGCAGGCCCGCGATCGCGCCGCCGAGGCCGAAACAGATGACGAGCACCGCGTTCAGGGCGATGTTGGACAGCACACTGCCGTGGGGCGTGATGTGCTTGATCAGCAGTGGTTGGCTGACGTAGCTGCCATAGACGGCGACGTTGAAGAAGAACCAGCTACCCGCGGTGCCCAACAGGACCGTGAGGAGCTTGCGGTTGGACAGTCCGATCTTGGCGGCGGGCGTCGCGCCGACGGCAGGTGAGGTGAATGTCGCGCGCGATTGAGCAAATGCCGCAAAGTCTTTCAGCGCCTGCTGCTCGTCGCCACGCTCGGCCGTCCAGCGCGGTGACTCGGGCATGTGGCGACGCTGATATAGCACCAGCAGGGACGGGATGACGCCGATCCCCAGTATCAGTCGCCAGGCGATGTGGTCGGGCACGCCGATGGCCAGCACGAGCAGGCTGACCAGATATGCCGCGACTTGGCCGAACACGTAGAAGATGAAGGTCAGGCCGACCAGCTGACCGCGGTTTCGCCGATTGGCGTATTCGGCCATGATGACGCCGCTGGCGGGATAGTCGCCCCCGATGCCGATTCCGAGTATCAGCCGCGCGACGAGCAGGATGGTGAAGTTGGGAGCGAACGCGGACAGCAGCGCCCCGATGATCATCAGGACCGCTTCCAAGCCGTAGACGCGGCGGCGGCCGAGCATGTCGCCGAGGCGACCGAAGGCTATGGCGCCCAACGCGACTGCGAGCAGTGTCGAACTCGTCAGCATCGAAATCTGCGCGCCGGTGAGGTGGAACTGCGGGGTGGCCAGCAGGGTGACGGTGCCGATCACGTTGAGATCGTATGAGTCCGTGAAGAATCCGGCTCCCGCGGTCGCCGCGGCCTTGAAGTGGAATATGTCGAGCTTCGCGTCGTCGATCGACTTGGCGACGCCGGCATGGGCCGATGCGGAGGGCATGGCGTCGCGCCGCGGTCCGGGACTTGTCATGATAAGTACCGTCCACCACACGCTAGACGCAAGTCAACGACGTACCGCCATTTATGTCGATGTTCAATATTCGGTAACCTCAAGGATATTCAGTGGCCAGCGGGTCGATGACCGTTCCGACGACATGTATAGTCAAGTGCATGGCAATGGCGCTGCACGAGATGATCGCCGACAGCCTGCGGGAGCAGATCCGGGTCGGAGACCTGCCCGTGGGTTCCGAGCTTCCGTCGGAATCCCAACTCTGTGACCGCTGGAAAGCGTCACGCGGACCTGTCCGCCAGGCGCTGGCCGCCTTGCGTGCCGAGGGCGTCATCGCCGGCGGCCGCGGGAAACGGCCCGTCGTCTGTACGGCGTCGGTGGGCCAACCGTTCGACACGCTGCTGTCCTATTCCGCGTGGGCCCATTCGATTGGGCGCACGCCCGGACAGCGCACGCTCGAATTGGCTTGGCGCCGAGCCGACGAACACGCGGCCTCGGTACTGCATCTCGACGAGGGAGCCCCGGTCGTGCAGATGTTGCGGTTGCGCTACCTCGACGGCGAGCCCGCGATGCTGGAACGAGCGACCTTCGTCGAGCACGTCGGGCGCCGGTTGTTCGACTTCGATTGCGACTCGGGGTCGCTGTGGGCCTACCTGCTGTCGCAGGGAGTGCGGTTCTCGACCGCCTCGCACGTCATCGACGCGGTCGCGGCCGACCGGATCGATGCGGCGTATCTCGCTGTGGCGCAGGGTGATCCGTTACTGCGGCAGCAACGGAGTACCCGGGGCGCCGATGGTGAGGTCATCGAGTACCACGACGACCGCTATCTGCCGGGCATGGTCAGCTTCACGCTGGAGAACACCTTGGACGCGCGCTGCGCCCTGAGCCGAAACGCCAGGCCGGGAACGGAGGTCGACGCCCGATGACCACCCGGGTCGAACTGGCCGTGTTGGACATGGCCGGCACCACCATCGACGAGGGCCAGCAGGTCTACCGGGTCCTCGCCGAAACGGCGAACGCCTACGGAGCGTCGCCGTCCGAGGCTGACATCGCACGCTGGCACGGGGCGGCAAAGCACGAGGCGCTGCGGGCGCTGCTCACCCCATCAGGTGGCGCCCCGCCGAACGCGGAACTGCTGGACGCCGTCGTCGCTGACTTCCGTGCCCGGCTGACGTCCGCCTACGCGGCCTCTCCGCCGCGCCCGCTGTCCGGCATCACCGACGCGATGGCCGCGCTGCGATCCGCAGGTATCCGGATCGCCCTCACCACCGGGTTCGACCGTGACATCGTCGATTCGTTGTTAGCCGCTCTGGGCTGGGAAGGCGAGTCGACCGTGGACGCGGTCGTGTGTGGCAGTGACGTCGCGGCCGGACGCCCAGCGCCCTTCATGATCTTTCGGGCCATGGAGAAGCTCGGTGTCACCGACGTGTCCCGGGTACTCGTCGCCGGCGACACCCCGCGCGACCTACAAGCCGGAACCAACTCGGGTGCGGCGCTTGTCGTCGGCGTCCTGTCGGGGGCCGACGACGCCGTCGAGCTCGGCAGGTATCGACACACCCATCTGCTCGCGTCCGTGGCCGACCTGCCCGCGCTCCTCGAGGTGCGCAACCTGGCGGCCGGCCCCTCGTGACGCAGCCGATGCCGGTCGCGCACACGCTGGCGGCCGTGTGGCGTGGCGGCCCCGACGTCTCGGTGGAATCGGTGCCCGTTCCGCCGTTACGGCCGGGGGATGTGTTGGTGCGAGTCCGGCTCGCCACGGTGTGCGGCAGCGACAGGCACACGGTGTGTGGGCGGCGCCGCCAGCCGTGTCCGTCGATCCTGGGCCACGAGGCCGTCGGTGAGATCGTGGCGCTGGGCGGCGGCCGGCCCGCGGCCGTAGACGGCCGGGCTTTGCGCGTTGGTCAACGCGTCATCTGGTGCGTGACGCTGCCGTGCGGCACCTGCGACCGGTGTCGCGCGGGCGTCACGGCGAAGTGCCGCGTCGTGCGCAAGGCCGGCCATGAGGCACTGGACTCCGAATGGGGACTGTCCGGCGGCTACGCCCAGCACGTTTTCCTTCCCCGCGGTTTGCCCATCGCGGTGGTCGACGACGACCTCATCGACGCGGTCGCCGCACCGGCGGCCTGCGCGACGGCCACGGTCATGTCCGTGATCGAACGCGCGGGAGACCTGAACGGGCGACGGGTGCTCGTGCTTGGCGCCGGCATGCTCGGTCTGACCGCGGTCGCCGCGGCCGGAATCGGTGGCGCCGCGGCGGTGACCGCCGTCGATCCGGACGTGGTCAGAAGGCAACTGGCGCGCAGATTCGGCGCCGGCGATGCGCGAGGTTCGGCATCCGGAGCCGGCACGTGCGACGTGTTGCTGGACTTGGCCGGCGTGCCGCCAGCGCTGGAAGGCGGGTTGGCCGCCCTCGACGTCCAAGGAATAGCCGTGCTGGCGGGTTCGGTCGCGCCGAACGCGGCCGTGGCGGTGGACGCCGAATCGGTGGTGCGCCGCCAACTGTCCATCCTGGGCGTGCACAACTACGAACCGCGGCACCTGACCGCGGCGCTGAGCTTCTTGCGGCGCACGCGCGAGCGTTTCCCGTGGCCCGAATTGGTCGCCGGCCCGGGGTCTCTTGCCGAGGTCGGCGCGTTGCTGACCGCACCCGCGGGACCTGTGCCGCGGTATGCGATAGCCCCGTAACACCGCCGGTGGCAGCACAGCCGGGTTTACCGCACCACAGCCGCGGGTAATTTCCCCGGCAACAACCTGATTCGGTGGGCGCCGATGTCCTTTGGTGCAGCGCCGCTGGAAGGACTGACCGTGAGCGCCAAACACCGCATGCCGGAGCCACCGGAGCAAAAGCCGACGCCGACCGACCGTGGTCGGCGACGCGGGCTTTCCGGCGCCGCGACGATGTGCGAAATCGTCTCCACTTCGCTGTTGGGCGCCGCGTGCCTGATGGCGCTGGTGCTCAACGCAGGCCACCCCGAGAAGCGCGCCGTTGCCGCCAATCTCGAGCCGCCGGCCGTCTCGCAGCCGGTGAGCCAGGAAGGAACCGTGGTGGCCGTGTCGGCGGACTCGGTGACCATGCGCGGCGCCGACGGGCACGTGCAGACGTATGGCTTCACCCCGAACACCACCGTCGTCAATCACGGTAACCGCCAACCCATCACGGCCGCACCGCGTTTCACGGTCAACGACAAAGTCGTTGTGGTCGGGACAATCGAGGGAGGCAAGGCCCTGGCCACCGCCGTGGCCTACCGCGGTGCAGGGCATGGCGAGGCCCCGCCGATGGATTACGGTGACGGCCAAGCGCTTCCGTCCGGCGCCGCCTGATCACACCGCGGCGCTAGTCTGGTGGCGACCCGGACATAGGAGGCGCCGTGAGCGGGCACGAAGCGAAGATGATCATCTTGTCGACTGACGACCTCGACGCGTCGATTCGGTTCTACAGCGAAACCCTTGGCATGCCGCTGAAGTTTCGCGACGGCGCGCACTTCGCGGCCCTCGACGCGGGCCCGGTCACGCTGGCGCTGGCGACCGCGGTGGACCATCCCATCCCCGGGCAGGTCGTGGTCGGCATCAAGACCGCGGACGTCGACGCCGCGGCCAAGGCCGTCGAGGCCAGCGGTGGCGGCATCGTGTACGGCCCCTACGACGACGCCCACGAACGACGGGCCGTGGTCTATGACAACAAGGGCAACGGCCTGGTCTTCTACAAACCACTGACCAAGTAGCCGCGCTTTTGCCGAGAGTGCCTCTGCGGCACTACTTTCCGGTGCGTTCGCGGTGCTTGCAGCCCGGCCAGCAGCACGGCCGGCGCTTGCCCTCCTCCAGCTCCTCCTGGGTCCGGCGGATGCGGCGCTCCCGAGTTGCCTGCTGCTTGGCATCCTCGACCCAACAGATGAACTCGTTTCGGGCCAACGGCGTGATGTCGCGCCAGGCGCCAAGCGCGGTGGCGTTGCCGATCAACGCGTCGCGCAGATCCGCGGGCAATTTGTGCACCACCCCGCCGGGCACCCGCTGGCCGCTCATCGATCCGCCAAATGCGCGCTGTCATCGTTTAATTCGTCGCGGCGCAACGTCATCGGGGTGATGGCGGGAACGTCGCCGCCCGCGACCACGGCGCGGGTGATCGGGGTGAGCGCTGAGAACAGCGTCTCCACCTCGTCGTCGCTGAGCGGGTCGAGCGCGGACAGGGCCAGCGTGTCGGTCATCAATTCGATGTGGTCCTTCAGTTGACGCCCGGCCGGGGTCAGCGCTCCGCCGTCGTCGAGCAGCCCCCGCTCGGCGAGTCGTTGCTCGTGGTGACGCCAGGATGCCTCGTCGTAGTCACGGGTGCGGGCGAGGTAGTCGCGAGACACGTTGCCGGCCGCGGCATGTAGGACGTTCGATTCGCGCCCGGAGATGCCGGCCGCGGCGAGCACGGCCACGTGGGCGTCGCCGCGGTGCTCGCGCAACAGCGTGGTGGCGTGCCACAGCGCCGACAATGGATCGTCCGGCCAGGGCAATGCCAGATTCGCCGCGAACAGGGGACGCCCATCCAGGGGCGCGTGGCGGGCCGCCTTGCCCGCCAGTTCGGCTGCGACGCGGACCTTTTCGTCGGCGCCGAGTCCGTAGCGGCGTAACGCCGCCACCGCGGATTCGTGCCTGGCCTGCAACGCGGCCTGCGGGCCCGCGATCTCCCACGCCGCGGGCAGTGCCTTGGCGACCCGTTCGGGGGCGAAATTGTAGAAGATCGCCGTGACCAACTCCCGGGTCGCGGCGCCCAGCGGCGCCGAGCGGGCCGCGAAATAGCCCATCCAAAAACCCCGATAACCGAGCGCGTCCAACGCCGCCCGCGCTTCGGGCGCGAAATACGTCACCGCGTGCACCGGTTCGTAGCGATCGAAGAAGCGTCGGGCCAGCACCGGTTGTCTCCGCATGCTCGCAGTTAACCACTGGCGCCGGCCCCGACCAAGCACGGATCTGCGCGGCGTGAAAACGCCTCAGCCTAGGCTCGAGGCGTGACCATCCCCTACGACCGGCCCCTGCGCGAGCGGATCCGGAACAATCTGGCCGGCCATAGCCGCCGCGCGGTGACCGACCCGACGAAGCGGCACGCGGCCGTCGCGGTGGTGCTCGTCGACTCCGAGGTGGGGGAGGACCGGGTGGACCCGGTGGCGGTGGACGATTGGAATGCCGGTCGCCCGTTGCCCGCGGCCCACCTGGACGGCCGCATGGTCGATGTCTCCGGCGGCGCCGCTTTTCTGCTGTGCCGCAGGGCCTCTCGTCTCAGCACGCACGCGGCACAGTGGGCTCTGCCCGGCGGCCGCCTCGACCCTGGCGAGACCGTGGTCGACGCGGCGCTGCGCGAACTGCGCGAGGAGGTCGGCGTCGAGCTGTCCGATTCGACGGTCCTGGGCCTGCTCGACGACTACCCCACCCGATCCGGATACGTGATCACGCCGGTGGTGCTCTGGGGAGGCGGGCGGCTCGAGCTACATCCCGCACCCGACGAGGTGGTGGCGGTCTACCGGGTGGGGTTGCACCAACTGCAGCGCGACGACTCGCCGCGGTTCATCACCATCCCGGAGAGCCCACGGCCGGTCGTGCAGATCCCGCTGGGCAACGACCTCATCCACGCACCGACGGGCGCCGTGCTGCTGCAGCTGCGGTGGCTGGGCCTGGAGGGGCGGGGTGATCCGGTCGACGGGTTGGAACAACCGGTGTTTGCGTGGAAGTAGTTACAGCGCAACCTCTTCGAGAGGCGCCTGGGCGATGAGCGGCCGGCTCGGGATGCTCTCGCGGAGAACGGGGGCCACTTCGGACTGGAACAGCTCGAGGCTGCGGCGCTGTTGGTCGCGCGTCACCCCGTCGGCATCGGCGGACAGATGCATCACCTCGTGCCCGAGTTCCCGGTGGTAGCGCCCGACCTTGTCGATCACCTGCGCGGGACTGCCCACCAACGCCGAGCTTCGCTCGACGAAGTCTTCGATCGACTCGAACACCACGGGAAGGCCGGTGCGGCGCGCGAACGCCAGACGCGCCTCGAACATCGGCCGGTAGGTCGCCACGGCGTCCTGTGAGTTCCGGGTGATGTAGAACCCGGCGGTTCCCGCGCCGACGAGGGCGTCCTCGGGCCGGTGGCCGTAGAACTCCCACCGCTGCCGGTAGTGACGAACCAGCTCGGCGTACGGCTCGATGGGATTGCTGACATTGGCGGAGAAGATCGGATCGCCGTGGCGCGCCGCGAGATCGACGGAATCCTTGCTCGTCGCGCTGCCGTGCCAGATCCGGATGCGGCGCTGCAACGGGCGGGGAAGTGCCTTGGCGTTGACGAGTGGCGGACGGAACCGCCCTGACCACGTCACGTTCTCACTGTCCCACAGCAGGCGAAACAGCTCGTAGCCTTCGCGATTGCGGTCCCACTGATCCTCGGGGGTCACGTGGAACAGTTCGGCCTGCGCCGCTCCGTTGCCCTTTCCGATGATCAGTTCGAGCCGCCCACCGGACAGATTGTCCAGCGTCGAGTAATCCTCGAAGGCGCGCACCGGATCAAGCAGGCTCAGCGTGGTAACCCCGGTGAACAAGGCGATCTTCGAGGTGCGCGCCGCGATGTTGCTGAGCACCACCGGTGGGGAGGACGAGATGAACGGGTCTTCGTGACGCTCACCGACAGCGAAGCCGTCGAACCCGAGTTCCTCGGCGAGCACGGCTTTGTCGAGGACATCACGCAGCCGATCGGCCGGGCTCGACTTCGACCCGGAGACCAGGTCCGGCACATGGGTGATGAGTGTGATCAGCAGAAATCTCACGTCCAACCCTCTCGGCATCCTCGGCGCCCAACCGCGATCGACTCGGCCGACGACCGGCCGCACCGGCGCGTGGGCGTCGCCACCCCGACGTAAACGCCGTCGCCGAGCCTCCCATTCCCTATCGCAGCGGCGGCCCGCTACGCCGCCCCGCGCCTGCGTCCGCTACGGCCTCGGGTGTGATGCGGTAGCGGCCGCATCGGCGCAGTCGGATCGAAACCATGCGGCGGCGCCGCATTATCGTGGATCCGGCGCACCGAACAGCGAGCCGGCCAATTCGCCCAGCGACGTGCCCGAGACGTCCCACGCGCCGGTGGACTCGACCGGTGATTCCCGCCCCGGGCCGTATTCGTCGGGCCGCGCGACGTAACCGGTCGCCAGGCCGGCGTTTTGGGCGGCGTCTAAGTCGGAGGGGTGCGCCGCGATGAGCATCACCTCACCCGGTTCCAGGCCAAGGAAACGTGCGGGAGTGTGGTAGGCGCGCGGGTCGGGCTTGTAAGCCTTTTCGACATCGGAACCGAGCACCACGTCCCACGGCAGGCCGGCGAACTTGGCCATCTCGACCAGCAGCCCGGTGTTGCCGTTGGACAGCGGCCCGACGATCACGTGTCGCTTCATGGCCGCGATGCCGTCGACGCTGTCCGGCCACGGCGGCAGCCAGCGCCACGAGCGGGCGAGTGCGTCGACCTCGTCGCCGGGCAGCGCGCCGACAGCGACGCCGAACTGCTCGAGTGATGCGAGGAGGTTCTCTCGATGCAGGATATCCAGTGACACGAATTCCCGGCGGCCCGAACGGATTTCGGCCATCGAGGGTAGGTATCGGCTCCGCCAGTCGATTGCGAACGCGTCCGGGTCGAGGCTGACGTCGTGGCGTCGGGCGAATTGTCGTACCGTGGCGGCGATTCCGGATCGCCAATCGACGACTGTTCCGAAGGTATCGAAGAAAACGGCGCGTACGGCCCGGCCGGTCGAGGGCGAGCGGTATTCGGTCATTCCTCAGGCTAGCGCCGCGGCCGGCGGCGCAGCCGGGCACCGGCACGTAATCTCGCCGTGGAGGATGGCGACTTCAGGAGGGGGCGGGGCGATGGCGGAGCGGGACGATCGCCGATACGTGATCATCGGTGCCGGAGCCATCGGCGGCACGCTGGGCGGATTGCTGGCGAGGGCAGAAACTTCCACCGTCTTGGTTGCCCGCGGCCGGCATGCCGAGGTGCTGGCGGCCGATGGCTTGACGCTGCGGACGCCGGACGGCGCGTGGCGCACACCGGTCACCGTCGCGTCGCGGCCCGACCAGGTGCAACTGACCGAGCGCGACGTGCTGGTCTTCACGACGAAAACCCAGCAACTCGACGCGGCCTTGCAGGAGTGGGTCGACCGCCCGGTGCGCGGAACGCGGGGCACCGCAGGCGAATTGCTGCCGGCGATGACCGCGCTCAACGGTGTTGCCGCCGAGGAGAAGGCGCTGCGCTACTTTGCTCGCGTGTTCGGCGTCTGCGTGTGGTTGCCTGCCGTGCACGTCGAACCCGGGGAGGTGATCGTGCGGTCGTGGCCGGTGGCCGGCCAGTTTCACATCGCACGGTGGCCCGCGGGAGCGGGCGAGGCGGCCGATGCCGACCTGCTGACGAGCCTCGCCGAGGCCTGGAGCGAGGCGGGCATCCGCACCCGAATCACACCCGACGTCGCCCCGTGGAAGTACAACAAGTTGCTGAGCAACCTCGGAAACGGGGTGGGGGCGCTGACCGCCGGCGCGACCGACGCCGGCGAGATACTCGACGCGCTGCGGGCCGAGGGTGAAAATGTCTTGCGCTCTGCGGGAATCGAATTCGTGCGGTTCGAAACGTCGCGGGCGGTACGAACGGACGGTCCGGTCATCCGCCCCGTCCCCGGATGGGACGGTGGGCCGAGCAACTCGACCTGGCAGTCGTTCAGCCGTAACACCGGCAACGTCGAGACGGATTTCTTCAACGGCGAGATCGCCCGGATCGCGCACCGGCACGGCACCAGGGCCCCGCTGAATGCCGCCGTAGCCCGCGCGGTGCGCATGGCGGTGCGCGATGGCGCGGGTCCGGGGTGCTACTGCGTCTCGCAGTTGAGCGAACTGCTCGGGGCAGCGGCGGGCGCCTCGTCGTAGGACCGATCGGGGCACTCAACCGGTCGGCGTACGATATCGTTAGTTGTGCGAACGAATCGTGCCGCGCCTGGTTGATGAGTTGATGGGAGGCTGTTGTGGCCCGAAGTGCCGGCGATACCTGGGACATCGTGACGAGTGTCGGCTTCACCGCGTTGGCCGTGTGCGCGGCGCGTGCCCTCGACGCCGGGCTGCGGCCGCCGTTGGCGAACGACGACTTCGCCGCCGGCTTCGTGGCCGCCGCCGGTGAGCCGAACCTTATTGCGGCAGTGGACAAGACGGACATGACCAGCGCGGCGGCCTTCAATGCACAGTGGGTGGGGGTGCGCACGCGATTCTTCGACGAGTTTGTCGCCGAGGCCAGTCGGTCCGGCACCCGCCAGGCCGTCATACTGGCCGCCGGGTTGGATTCTCGCGCCTACCGGCTGCAGTGGCCCGCCGGCCATACGGTGTACGAAGTCGATCAGCCGCGGGTGCTCGAATTCAAACAGCGGGTCCTCGACCAGCGGGGGGCCGTCCCGTCGACGCGGCGCGTCACCGTCGCCACCGATCTGCGTGACGATTGGGCGGGTGAGCTGATTGCGGCCGGCTTCGACCCCGGCCAACCGACGGCGTGGGCGCTCGAGGGGTTGCTGCCCTATCTGCCCGGGGCCGCGCAGGACGCGCTCTTCGACAAGCTGCACGAGTTGTCGGCCGCCGGTAGCCACCTAGCCGCCGAGCTCGGGCCGGCCCCCGGCGAAGTGCAGGAATTCGCCGACAACGTACCCACCATCAGCCAGGACACCGACCACCCGCCGGTCGCCGAGCTGTGGTACGACGATCCGCGCACCGACACCAAAGCGTTTCTTGCCCAACATCATTGGCGGGTCACCGGCGTGGACCTGGTCGACAAGGCCGCCACCGAATACGGACGGCCCTTCCAGGATCTGCCGGTAGTGTTCGATCGGTTGCTGCGCACCAAGTTCTTCACCGCGGTCCGCGAACGCTGAGCCGCATCACCGGCGAGTGGCCGGCACGCGGCGGTCGAGAATGCTCAGCGCGCGTTCGGCCCACCGAATGTTCTCCTGTTCGAACGAGATTCCCCGGCTCAGCGTCAAATAGGGGCCAATTCGTTCGGTTCGGGCCAGGTATTCCTCTTCGCTGTGGCCGTCCAGCATGCGCGCCCGCAAACGTTCGTAACGTTGCACTTTGGCGCTCGCCCAGTGCAGCCGGTCGCGGATGAACTCGCGGACGGCCTCGATGTCGCCGGCGTCGGCGGCTTGAACCTTGACCAGTAGTTCGTCACGGATCACCGAAGGTTTCGGCGCCTTGGTCGTGAACTGCCGGATCGCGTCCCGGCCGGCTTCGGTCAGGGAGAACATGTGCTTGTTGGGCCGGCGTTCTTGCTGCACGAGCCGGGCCTGGATGAGCCCTTGCTCAGCGAGCCGGTCGAGTTCGCGATACAGCTGCTGCGGGGTCGCCGGCCAGAAGTTTGCGACGGAAGCATCGAAGTCTTTGGCCAGGTCGTATCCGGACGATTCGCCCTCGAGAAGGGCGGCCAACACCGCGTCACGCAGCGACATCGGTCGATGCTACAACGACACGATTACTCAACAAAGTGACTAATCGCACTCTGGACATCGCGCGGCGGGCGCCCTAGCGTCGATCCCGCACGTACTCAACTAGTTGACTATGCGAGGTCGCTCATGCACCCGTTCCGCAAAGCCGTCGAAGAGCGCGACGAGGAGGCCATCCGGGCGATGCTCGCCGACACCGTGGTCTTCACCAGCCCGGTGGCGTTCAAGCCCTACGTCGGCAAGCCGATCACCGCCGCGATCCTGCGCGGGGTGTTGCGGATCTTCGAGGACTTCCGCTACGTCCGCGAGATTCACGACCCCGGCGGGCGCGACCACGCTTTCGTGTTCGAGACCGGCATAGCCGGGGCTCCCGGGGTGAAGATCACCGGATGCGACTTCCTGCACTTCGACGACGACGGACGCATCGACGACTTCATGGTGATGGTGCGCCCGCTGTCGGGCGCGACGGCCTTGTCCGAGGCGATGGGCGCCCAATTCGGTCGCATCCAGCAGGAGGCGCTGGAATTGGCCAATCAATCCGGCACCGCGTAGAAGTATGACCATGCGGATTGGACTGAGCATCAACTATGCGGGCGGATTCAAGGACGTCGCCGCCGAGGTGGCCGACCTGGAACGCGCCGGGCTGGACATTGTCTTTGTGCCCGAGGCATATTCGTTCGATGCGGTGAGCGCGCTGGGTTACCTGGCCGCCAGCACCGAACGGGTCGGGCTGGCCTCGGGCATCCTGCAGCTCTACACCCGAACCCCGACCCTCACCGCGATGACCGCCGCCGGCCTGGACTACGTCTCCGACGGGCGTTTCACCCTGGGCCTGGGCGCTTCCGGTCCGCAGGTCATCGAGGGATTTCACGGTGTTCCCTACGACGCCCCGATCGGCCGGACTCGCGAAGTCATCGAGATCTGCCGGCAGGTGTGGCGACGCGAGACTGTGCAACACCAGGGCAAGCACTACACGATCCCGCTGCCCGCCGACCAGGGCACCGGCCTCGGCAAACCGCTCAAGCTGATCAATTCCCCTGTCCGGGAGCGTATTCCGATACTGGTGGCCGCGCTGGGACCCAAGAACGTCGAACTGGCCGCCGAGATCGCCGAGGGCTGGCAACCGATCTTCTATCTGCCCGAAAAGGCGCAGGACGTGTGGGGGGACTCCCTGGCCGCCGGCCGGGCCAAGCGCGACCCCGAGCTTGGTGACCTCGACATCTACGCCGGTCCCGTCCTGGCCATCGGCGAAAACGTCGAGCCGCTAAGGGAATTCGTCAAACCGCACCTGGCCCTCTACATCGGCGGGATGGGAGCCAAGGGCAAGAACTTCTATCACGCCCTGGCCACCAAATACGGCTACGGCGCGCAGGCCGACCGGATCCAGGAGCTTTACCTGGCCGGCGACAAGGACGGCGCCGCCAAGGTGGTGCCCGACGATCTGGTGCGCGACGTCAACCTGATCGGCACCCGCGAATTCGTCAAGGAGCGGCTGGCGGCGTTCCGTGAGGCGGGGGTCACCACCCTCAACGTGGCGCCCATCGCGTCGACCACGGCGGAGCGGATCAAGCTGATCGAGACGCTGCGCCAACTGGTTTGATCGCCGGCGCGGGCCGCGAGGAATCAGTCCTGGCGGTGGCTGTCTCGGCGTAACCGCACCGCCCGGGCGACCGCCGTTACGGTGGCCAGCACGGCCATCACGGACAGGATCACCACCGAAACCGCCGAGCCGACGGTGGCCAGGATCAGCGGCAGGGCAAAGCCGACGTACGTGACGACGTAGAACACTCCGGTCAGAGCCCCGCGCAGGCGTGGCGGCGCGGCGGCCTCGAGGTCGATCAGGCCTTCACGCAGGCACAGGCCCGAGGCGCAGCCGAGAACCACAAACAGCGGGAGACCCAACGCCGGGGTCAGCGCCGGGGGCGCCAGTGCGGCTACCGCGTAGCCGAGCGCCGCCAGCACCGCACCGACGGTGCCAGACTGCGGACCCCACCGAAGCGCGCGGGCCAGAACCTGTACGACGCCGCTGACACCGTTGACGATCAGGGTGGCCGTGCCGGCCGCCAGGGGAGCCGCGAGCGCGGTGTGCAGCCGGGTGGGGATGGTGACGAATCCCAGTGTCGCCGAGGCGTACACCCATGGCGCCAGCGGTATGGCCCAGCTCAGGGCCCGGCTGACTCCCCGCGCGGCCGGGGCGGCCGGGGCCACCCGCCCCGAGTCGTACCCGGCGGCCGGGCGAGCCACCTCGGCGCGGCGGGCCGCACCGATGACGGCGCACGTTGCCAGCACCACGATGGCCGCGG
>NZ_LZKY01000045.1:0-23327 GCF_001673055.1 Mycobacterium sp. 1245801.1 | reverse complement strand
TCTACTGACTGTGCCCCTGCCCGCGCAGGCCCGGACGGCGACCCCGTTCGATCCTGATCGCGGCTGGCGACTGCACCCCCAGGTGGCGGTTCGACCGGAACCGTTCGGCGCGCTGCTCTACCACTTCGGTACCCGCAAGCTGTCGTTTCTGAAGAACCGCACCATCCTCACGGTGGTGCAGTCGCTGGCCGACCATCCCGACATCCGGTCCGCCTGCCGCGCGGCGGGCGTCCAGGACGCCGCGCAGGCGCCCTACCTGCATGCGCTCGGTGTGCTCGTCGATTCCAACATGCTGGTGCCCCTGGAGGACAACCAATGACAACAGCGGCCCCTGTGCCCCGCCTCATCGAGCAGTTCGAGCACGGGCTCGACGCACCCATCTGCCTCACCTGGGAGCTGACGTACGCCTGCAACCTGGCCTGCGTGCACTGCCTGTCCTCGTCGGGCAAACGGGACCCGCGGGAGCTGTCCACCCGTCAGTGCATGGACATCATCGATGAGCTGGAACGCATGCAGGTGTTCTACGTCAACATCGGCGGCGGGGAACCGACTGTGCGCTCGGACTTTTGGGAGCTGGTCGACTATGCGACCGAGCACCACGTCGGGGTCAAGTTCTCCACCAACGGCGTGCGGATCACCCCCGAGGTCGCCGCGCGGCTGGCGGCCAGCGACTACGTCGACGTCCAGATCTCGCTGGACGGCGCCACCGCCGAGGTCAACGACGCCGTGCGGGGAGCCGGGTCGTTCGACATGGCGGAGCGGGCGCTGCAGAACCTTGCCGACGCCGGCTTCTCCGACGCCAAGATCTCCGTGGTCGTCACCCGGCACAACGTCGACCAGCTCGACGAATTCGCCGCGCTGGCAAGCCGTTACGGCGCCACACTGCGGATCACCCGGCTGCGCCCGTCCGGACGCGGCGCCGACGTCTGGGAAGAGCTGCACCCCACCGCCGACCAGCAGGTCCAGCTGTATGACTGGCTGGTCGCCAAGGGTGAGCGGGTGCTCACCGGCGACTCCTTCTTCCACCTGGCCCCACTCGGCCAATCCGGCGCCCTGGCCGGCCTGAACATGTGCGGGGCCGGGCGCGTCGTGTGCCTGATCGACCCGGTCGGCGATGTGTACGCCTGCCCGTTCGCCATCCACGACCGCTTCCTGGCCGGAAACGTGTTGTCCGATGGGGGTTTTGACAACGTCTGGAAGAACGCCCCGCTGTTCCGCGAGCTGCGCGAGCCCCAGTCGGCCGGCGCCTGCGGCAGCTGCGGCCACTACGACAGCTGCCGGGGCGGATGCATGGCCGCCAAGTTCTTCACCGGGCTGCCGCTGGACGGCCCGGACCCCGAATGCGTCCAGGGGCACAGCGCGTCGGCGCTGGCGCACGAGCGTGAGACGCCGCGCCCCCGGGCCGATCACTCCCGCGGGAAGCGCATCCGCCAACCGGTGCCGCTGACCCTGTCGCTGCGGCCGCCGGCCATCACGCCGGTGGCGCCGCCCGCGCGCATGTGTAACGAAAGTCCGGTGTAACGATGGCCGACGCATGGTTCGAAACCGTCGCTATCGCGCAGCAGCGCGCCAAGCGCCGGTTGCCGAAATCGACGTACTCGTCGCTGATTTCGGCCAGCGAAAAGGGAGTCACGGTCTCCGACAACGTGGCAGCCTTCAGCGAACTCGGATTCGCGCCGCACGTCATCGGCGCGCAGGAGAAGCGCGACCTGTCGACCAGCGTTATGGGGCAAGACATTTCGCTGCCGGTGCTGATCTCGCCGACCGGCGTGCAGGCGGTCCACCCCGACGGCGAGGTTGCCGTGGCGCGGGCCGCCGCCGCCCGCGGCACCGCCATGGGGCTGTCCTCGTTCGCCAGCAAGCCGATCGAAGAGGTCATCGCGGCGAACCCGAAGGTGTTCTTCCAGGTGTACTGGCTGGGTGATCGCGACGCGATCGCCGCGCGGGTCGAGCGCGCCCGGGCGGCCGGCGCCGTCGGCCTGATCGTCACCACCGACTGGAGCTTCTCGCACGGCCGGGACTGGGGCAGCCCGTCCATCCCGGAGAAGATGGACTTCAAGACCATCGTCAAGATGAGCCCGGAGGTCGTCACCAAGCCGCGGTGGTTGCTGCAGTGGGCGAAGACCATGCGGCCCCCGGAGCTGCGGGTGCCCAACCAGGGCCGCCGCGGCGAGCCCGGCCCCCCGTTCTTCCAGGCCTACGGGGAATGGATGGGTACGCCGCCGCCGACCTGGGAGGACATCGCCTGGCTCCGCGAGCTGTGGGGCGGGCCCTTCATGCTCAAGGGCGTGATGCGCGTCGACGACGCCAAAAGGGCCGTGGACGCGGGGGTTTCGGCCATTTCGGTGTCGAACCACGGCGGCAACAACCTGGACGGCACCCCGGCCTCGATTCGCGCCCTGCCCGCGGTGGCCGCGGCCGTCGGCGACCAGATCGAGGTGGTTCTCGACGGCGGCATCCGGCGCGGCAGCGACGTCGTCAAGGCGGTGGCGCTGGGGGCGCGCGCGGTGATGATCGGCCGGGCCTACCTGTGGGGGCTGGCCGCGGCCGGGCAACCGGGGGTGGAGAACGTGCTCGACATCCTGCGCGGTGGCATCGACTCGGCGCTGATGGGTCTGGGCCTGTCCTCGGTGCACGACCTCGGGCCGGACCACATCCTGGTCCCACCCGGGTTCACCCGGGCGCTGGGCGTGCCCTCGGGCGGCGGGGCTTAGCGGAAGCCCGGTTATCCAAGTCGGACATACCCGGATTAAGTGACGCTTGCGCAAATCGTGATACGGGCGGGGTAACCGTGACGGACGAGCCCACGATTCGAACGCCCGATGAACGACCGAAGAAAAAAAGTCATTTTGAGGCTTCAACAATCGGTGCACGCCAGGTGAATTCGTCCTACCATCACCGAGTGCCCGTACTCGGCGACTTGGGAACCGCGACGTCGAGCCAGCTATCAGACAAGGCGGCCTCGGTACTGGTTCCGCTGGGGTCGACCGAACAACACGGTCCCCACCTGCCGCTGGACACCGACACCCGGATCGCAACGGCGGTCGCCGGCGGCGCTCGAGGCCGTCTCGGCCACGAGTGGCTGGTGGCGCCGGCCCTGGCCTACGGAGCCAGCGGCGAGCACCAGAGCTTCGCCGGAACGATCTCGCTGGGCACCGAGGCCCTGACCACCCTGCTGGTCGAGTACGGCAGGTCAGCGGCCGGATGGGCCCGGCGGATCGTGTTCGTCAACGGGCACGGCGGCAATGTCACCGCGCTGCGCAGCGCGGTGGCCCTGTTGCGCACCGAGGGCCGCGACGCCGGCTGGTGCCCCTGCCTGACCATTGGCGGCGACGCCCACGCCGGCCATACCGAAACATCGGTGCTGCTGCACATCTCGCCGGCCGATGTCCGGGCCGATCGGCGGGTGGCCGGCAACACCGCGCCCCTGCCCGAGTTGCTCGGGTCGATGCGCCGCGGGGGAGTGGCGGCGGTCAGCCCGGTCGGCGTGCTGGGCGACCCGACCACCGCCACCGCCGCCGAGGGTGAGCGGATCCTCGCCGAGATGGTCGACGGCTGTGTCCGCCGAGTCGCCCGATGGCGGCCGGGGCCCGACGGGATGCTCGGGTGACCGCCCCCCGACTGCCCAACGGGTTCGCCGTCCAGGTCGATCGCCGGGTGCGGGTGCTCGGCGATGGCTCGGCGCTGCTCGGCGGGTCGCCCACCCGCCTGCTCAAGCTCGCGCCCGCCGCCCAGGACATGCTCTCCGATGGCCGGCTGAAGGTGCGCGACGAGCTGTCCGCCCAGCTGGCCCGCACCCTGCTGGACGCGACGGTGGCGCATCCCCGCCCCGCGGGCGGCCCGTCGCACCATGACGTCACGGTGGTAATTCCGGTGCGCGACAACCTATCTGGGGTGCGGCGCCTGGTCAGTTCACTGCGCGGCCTGCGCGTCGTCGTGGTGGACGACGGCTCGTTTCCCCCGATCGTCCCGGACGACTTCGTCGGCGCGCACTGCGACATCGAGGTGTTGCGACACGACCGCAGCAAGGGTCCGGCGGCGGCCCGCAACACCGGCCTGCGGGCGTGCCGGACGGACTTCGTCGCCTTCTTGGACTCCGACGTCGCCCCCCGCCGGGGCTGGCTGGAGGCCCTGCTCGGTCACTTCTGCGATCCCACGGTCGGCCTGGTCGCGCCCCGCATCGTCGGCCTCTCGCACAGCGAGAACGTGGTGGCGCGCTACGAGGCGGTGCACTCGTCGCTCGACCTCGGTGAGCGCGAGGCGCCGGTGCTGCCGCACAGCACGGTGTCCTACGTGCCCAGCGCGGCGATCATCTGCCGGTGCTCGGCGATCCGGGAGGTCGGCGGGTTCGACGAGACCCTGCAGTCCGGTGAGGACGTCGATCTGTGCTGGCGGCTCATCGAGGCGGGGGCCCGGCTGCGCTACGAACCGATCGCCCTGGTCGCCCACGACCACCGCACCGAATTGCGGGATTGGCTGGCGCGCAAGGCCTTTTACGGCGGCTCGGCGGCCCCGTTGTCGGTCCGCCACCCGGACAAGACGGCGCCGGTGGTGATTTCCGGGTGGGCGCTGATGACGTGGATCCTGATGGCATTCGGGTCCACCCTGTCGCGGCTGGCGTCCCTCCTGCTCGCCGTCCTGACCGGTCGCCGGATCGCGCGCGCGATGCGCACCGCCGAGACGTCGATGACCGACGTCGCGATGATCGCGGGCCGCGGGCTGTGGTCGGCGGCGCTGCAGCTGGCGTCGGCGCTGTGCCGGCACTACTGGCCGCTGGCGTTGGTGGCCGCCACCATGTCGCGTCACTTCAGGCGGGTGGTGCTGGTCGCGGCGGTCATGGACGGGGTGGTCGACTGGCTTCGCCGCCGCGACGCCATCGGTGACGAGGTCCAACCGATCGGGCTGCCCACCTACCTGTTGCTCAAGCGCGTCGACGACCTGGCGTACGGGCTCGGGTTGTGGTGGGGCGTGCTGCGGGAGCGCAACGTGCGCGCCCTGAAGCCCCAGATCCGGAATTAATCACACCTTGACCCGCCCTTGAGTAAGGCCGCCTCGCACAGCGATGTGCTGATCGTCGGCGCCGGCAGCGCAGGATCGGTTGTTGCGGAACGCCTTTCCGCCGATCCGCAATGTTCGGTGCATGTCCTCGAGGCGGGCCCCGCGCTCGACGATCCGGGACTTCTCGCCCAGACCGCGAACGGGTTGCAGTTGCCGATAGGTGTCGGCAGCCCGCTGGTCCGGCGCTACCAGACCCGGCTCACCGACGAACCCGCCCGCCAGCATCCCATCGTGCGCGGTGCGACCGTGGGCGGATCGGGCGCGATCAACGGCGGCTACTTCTGCCGGGGGCTACCGCGCGACTTCGATCGCATGGCCATCCCGGGCTGGGGATGGCCCGACGTGCTGGACAGCTTCCGCGCCATCGAGACCGACCTGGACTTCGACGGACCCGCCCACGGGCGCAGCGGCCCGATCCGGGTGCGCCGCACCCACGACATGACCGGAACCACCGAGCGTTTCGTCGGTGCCGCCCAGCGCGCCGGGTTCGGCTGGGTCGACGATCTCAACGACGCTGCAGCAGAACCGGTCTCGGGGATCGGCGCCGTGCCGCTCAACATCGTCGACGGCGTGCGGCGGGGGTCCGGCGCGGGATATCTGATCCCGGCGTTGCGCCGGCCGAACCTGACCGTGCAAGCGCAGACCCGGGCGGCCCGCCTGCGTTTTGCCGGCACCGCCGCGGTGGGCGTGGATGCGATCGGCCCGCAGGGACGGGTGACCTATACCGCCGACCGGGTGGTGTTGTGCGCCGGCGCGATCGAGACGGCCCACCTGCTGATGCTCTCGGGCATCGGCGACGAGGCCATGCTGGCCGCCGCCGGGGTGCCGGTGCTGGCGCCGCTGCCGGTGGGGACGTCGTTCAGCGATCACGCCGAATGGGTGCTGCCCACGGATTGGACGGTGGCGCCCGGACGGCCGGTGCTCGAGGTGGTGCTGTGCACCGCCGACGATCTCGAGATCCGGCCGTACACGGGTGGATTCGTGGCGATGACCGGCGACGGCACCGCCGGGCACGCCGACTGGCCACACATCGGGGTGGCGCTGATGCAACCACTCGCGCGTGGGCGCATGACGCTGGTCTCGGCCGATCCGGATGTGTCGCCGCGAATCGAACACCGCTACGACAGTGAGCCCGACGACGTCGCGGCGCTGCGCCGGGGCAGCGAACTGGCCCGCGAATTGGCCGGTGGCACAGTCGATGCGGCGGCGGCCGTCTGGTCGACCTCGCAACATCTCTGCGGGACCGCGCCGATGGGTGCCGACGGCGACCCGCGCGCGGTCGTAGACCCGCGGTGCCGGGTCCTCGGCATCGACAACCTGTGGGTGATCGACGGCTCGGTCCTACCGGCGATCACCAGCCGCGGGCCGCACGCCACGATCGTGATGATCGGGCACCGGGCCGCGCAGTTCGTACAGTGAACGCGGACAAATGGGCGGGCCGCGACGCGGTAGCCGAGATACTCGGCCGCCGCGGCGGCCCGCCCGACGAGGCGGCGAACATCATGCGGTCCACGTAGATGGCCACGACAAGTGGCTGTGCGCGCGCAGGTGTGCGTCGCGCGAACAATGCGTCGCAATATTCGTGGACGGCACGACCGCCATCTCATGCTTCGATAGCCCGTGCTTTATCTGTTGTCAGTCACCTCCTCTCGCCTCGACTGCGAAAGACGTTGGCACTACGGAGGAGAACGCTGCCGCGCCCACACCAGGGAGACGGGCCATCGGCCGTCGGTGGCACGCGGGCGCGTCGAGCGCCTGACCCGCGTCGGCGCGAGGGAGACCAGGGTGGTCGCGCCGCGCCGGCCACGCCGCGCCGCGGGCAACTCGCAGTTGGGGTATCGAACCGGCACGCTCGGTCGCCGCAGGCGCATCCACTCGGCCTCCACGATCGCCGCCGCCTCACGGATCGCCGCGCATGCCGGCTCGACCACGCTCGTAACGCCCATCAACACCACATCCACCTCGGGAGTACAGAGATGACTTGTAACTGTCGATATACATCTCTGATACCAGAAACGGCGGCCGCTTGCAAGCATTCGCCGCGGTGTCTTTGTGCATTGAATCGGCTGTCGGACAACGGCATTGACGGTGGCCGCCGGCGCGCTCAGTGACGCGACAGCAGCCGCCGCATCGGGCGCAGCTGGCGGCCGTCGCGGCCGGGGGCCCACACCCCGATCGCCACGGCCGCGAGGGCGACGATCGCGGCCATCGTGATGGTGGAGGCGTGCAGCGCCGCCAGGAACGCGGACTTGCTGATGTCGGCCAGCTGGCGCCCCTGGGGTCCGAGCCGGCCGGCGATCTCGACCGCCTTGGCCAGCGAGTCGGTGGCCTGACCCCGCACCGGTGCGGGGAAGCCCGACAGCCTGGGCGCGAGCTCGTGCGAGTAGCGACCGGCCAGGATGGAACCGGCCACCGCGATGCCCAGCGCGCCGCCCATCTCGCGTGAGGTGTCGTTCACCGCGGAGGCGACGCCCTGCTTCTCATCGGGAACCGCACCCATGATCGCCGACGTCGTCGGCGCCGTGCAGATTCCGATGCCGGTGGCGAGAATGAGTGTGGGCCAGGCGAACTCGAGGTAGGTGGAGTGCAGGTCCAGCCAGTACATGCACCCGAACCCCACCGCCATCAGCAGGGTGCCGGCGAACAACACCAGCCGCAGGCCCAGCTTGGGCACATACCAGAACGACAGGGCCGAGAAGATGCCCAGCGGCACCATGAACGGCCCGAAGGCTGCCGCCGTCGCCAACGGGGAGTAGCCCATGATCTGCTGCACGTATTGCATGCCGATATAGAAGAACCCGAAGGTGGCGCCGAACAGGATGACGATCGCGGTCACTCCGGTGGCGAAATTCGGGTCGGCGAACAACCGGACATCCAGCAGCGGTTGCCGGCCCCGCGCCGCCAGGCGCAACTCGAGCGCGCCGAACGCCGCGGCCATGACCGCGCCGACCGCCAGCCCGCCCCACACCAGTGGGTCGCTCCACCCGCGCCCCGGCGCTTCCAGGATGGCGGCCACGGCGACGGCGACCGCCGCGCCGATCAGGACCGCGCCCGGCGCATCGACCCGGGGAGCGCCCGCGTCGCGTGACGACGCCACGGTGCAGGCCAGCGCGAAAATCAGCAGGCCGGCGATGCCCAGCGACCAGAAGATGGCGTGCCAGTCCCAAAACCGAAGCAGCAGGCCGGAACCGAGCATGCCCAACACGCCGCCGGAACCGGCCGTCCCCGCCCAGATCCCAACGGCCTTGGTGCGCTCGTCTTTTGGATAGGCCACCGTCAGCAGCGACAGCGTCGCGGGCATGACGAACGCGGCACCGATCCCGGCCACCGCCCGCCCCGCGATGATCTGGGACGGGTTGTGCAGCAGCGCCGGCGCCACCGAGCCGATCGAGAACACCAGCAGTCCGGTCAGCAGCGCGCCGCGCCGTCCGTAGCGGTCACCGATCGCGCCGGCCGGCAGCAGCAGGCAGGCCAACGCCACGGTGTAGCCGTCGACGACCCAGTTCAACTGTGAGGCGGTGGCCGACGTGGCGACCGCCAGGTCGCCGAGCGCGGTGTTCAGGGCCGTCATCGACGCCACCACCAGGGCCACCCCCATGCAGGCGACGGCCAGCGTCCAGTTTCGGGCCCGGAAGCTATCGCCGATGCCGATCCCGTCAGTACGCTGGTCATTCCGGACGAGGGTTTCGACCATGCGGTGCGCCTCCTTGGGACCGTGCGACGTTTCGAGACCAATAGTCTTGTAGGTAGACCGATAGTCTTGTTTTCAAACGGGAGGTGGGCGCAATTTCCACCGAGACGTCCGACCCGCGCCCGGCACGGTCGCGGGCCAGGCTGCTGGAAGCCGCCGTCACGCTGCTGCGCGCCGGGGGTCCCAGTGCGGTGACGGTCGACGCGGTCACCCGCACCGCCAACGTCGCCCGGGCAACCCTGTATCGCCACTTCCCGAGCGGAAACGACTTACTGGCAGCGGCTTTCAACAGCCTGATACCGGCGTCGCCCACCCCGCCGGCCGAGGGCTCGCTACGCGACCGGCTGGTCGCGGTGGTGCTGGCCCAGGCCGAGGCCGTTGCCCTGGCCCCGACCGTGATGACCGCCATGTCCTGGCTGGCGCTGGGCCGCGACCTGGAAGGCATGCCCGAGCCGCGGCGCAGCCACAACGCCGACAGCGCGGCCATCACCACCCTGCGCGAGCGCATCGCCCAGCAGTACGCGGAGCCCTTCGACGCCATCTTCGACAGCCCGGAGGCCGCCGAGCTGGGGGAGGTCGACCGGTCGCGGGCGATCGCCCTGCTCATCGGGCCCCTGGTGCTGGGCAGGCTGTCCACCCTGCCCGATTTCGACTACCGGCAATGCGCGCTGGAGGCCGTCGACGGCTTCCTGCACGTCCAGTGCGCCAGGTCCGGCGCGGCGACTGTCGAATCGGCGGGCGCCTGAGGGCCGGCGCCCCGCCAGCTAGGCGCTTCTGACCAGCGCGGTTATCCTCCGGTGCTACCGTCCGCGAGGCGGGTGCGGCGGATTCGGACGCAGATCCGGGCCGAATTTTGATCGGCCACGATCTTCAGGCATACTGTTCAGGTTGCCTTGAGCCGGGTTTGCGCCTGGTCGGGCATACGACCAGCGTCCAAACGGGCGCGTCCGGTCCCATCCTTTGAGAGCGACGAATTTCGATCCTGAAATTGTCGTGCTGAGGCTGCGTGAGGGTGACACGCCCGACCGCGAGGGCCGGTGGACCACGACAGGTAAACAGCGGCGCAATATCCGGCGCAACGCTCGATCGGCCCAAGATTGGGCCGCCGACTGGCGCGCTGGGAGGCACTGAGGACTATGTGAGCCCGGATAGCGGGCCCCAACAGGAGTGAGGGTAGGAGAAGCGTGGCGGGACAGAAGATCCGCATCAGGCTTAAGGCCTACGACCATGAGGCTATTGACGCGTCGGCGCGCAAGATCGTCGAGACCGTCGTCCGCACGGGTGCCAGCGTTGTAGGTCCGGTGCCGCTGCCGACTGAGAAGAACGTGTATTGCGTCATCCGCTCACCGCACAAGTACAAGGACTCGCGGGAGCACTTCGAGATGCGCACGCACAAGCGGCTCATCGACATCCTCGACCCGACGCCGAAGACCGTCGACGCGCTGATGCGCATCGACCTTCCGGCCAGTGTCGACGTCAACATCCAGTAGGAGATCGGCGACTCATGGCAAGAAAAGGCATCCTGGGTACCAAGCTGGGCATGACGCAGGTGTTCGACGAGAACAACCGGGTCGTGCCGGTGACGGTCGTCAAGGCCGGCCCGAACGTGGTGACCCGGATCCGTACCCCCGAGCGCGACGGCTACAGCGCCGTGCAGCTGGCCTACGGCGAGATCAGTCCCCGCAAGGTCAACAAGCCGGTGACCGGTCAGTACGCCGCCGCGGGCGTCAACCCGCGCCGGTTTCTGGCCGAGTTGCGGCTGGAGAACCCCGAGGCGGCCGCCGAATACGAGGTCGGCCAGGAGCTGACGGCGGAGATCTTCGCCGACGGCGCCTACGTCGATGTCACGGGCACCTCCAAGGGCAAGGGCTTCGCCGGCACCATGAAGCGCCACGGCTTCCGTGGCCAGGGCGCCAGCCACGGTGCCCAGGCGGTGCACCGGCGGCCCGGTTCCATCGGCGGCTGCGCCACCCCCGCCCGGGTCTTCAAGGGCACCCGGATGGCGGGCCGGATGGGTAGCGACCGGGTGACCGTCCAGAACCTGTTGGTGCACAAGGTCGATACCGAGAACGGCGTGCTGCTGATCAAGGGCGCGGTCCCCGGCCGCACCGGTGGACTCGTCGTGGTCCGCAGCGCGGTCAAGCGAGGTGAGAAGTAATGGCAGCGGTGAAGATTGACGTCAAGACGCCGGGCGGCAAGGTCGAGGGTTCGATCGAGTTGCCGGCCGAGTTGTTCGATGCGCCGGCCAATATCGCGCTGATGCACCAGGTCGTCACCGCGCAGCGGGCGGCGGCGCGTCAGGGCACGCACTCGACCAAGACGCGCGGCGATGTCAGCGGCGGTGGCCGTAAGCCGTACCGGCAGAAGGGAACCGGCCGGGCCCGTCAGGGTTCGACCCGCGCCCCGCAGTTCACCGGTGGTGGCGTCGTGCACGGGCCCAAGCCCCGCGACTACAGCCAGCGCACGCCCAAGAAGATGATTGCCGCGGCGTTGCGCGGTGCCCTGTCCGACCGGGCTCGCAACGGCCGCATCCACGCGATCACCGAGCTGGTGTCGGGGCAGACGCCGTCGACCAAGAACGCCCGGGCATTCCTGGGCACGCTGACCGACCGCAAGCAGGTGCTGGTCGTGATCGGGCGCAGCGACGAGACCGGCGCCAAGAGCGTGCGCAACCTGCCCGGTGTGCACGTGTTGACTCCCGACCAGCTCAACACCTACGACGTGCTGCGCTCCGACGACGTGGTGTTCAGCGTTGAGGCGCTGGGCGCCTACATCGCCGGGGCCACCGGCGGCGCCGCCGATAAAGATGTGGAGGTAACGGCCTAGATGGCGACCATCACTGACCCCCGCGACATCATTCTGGGCCCGGTCATCTCGGAGAAGTCCTACTCGTTGCTCGACGACAACGTGTACACGTTTGTGGTGCACCCCGATTCGAACAAGACGCAGATCAAGATCGCTATCGAGAAGATCTTCTCCGTCAAGGTCGCATCGGTGAACACCGCGAACCGGCAAGGTAAGCGCAAGCGCACCAGGACCGGATTCGGCAAGCGCAAGAGCACCAAGCGGGCCATCGTCACGCTGGCGCCGGGTAGCAAGCCGATCGATCTGTTCGGGGCACCGGCGTAGCCGCCGCGAGAGGAAGACCTGATTAGACATGGCAATTCGTAAGTACAAGCCGACGAGCCCGGGCCGCCGCGGCTCGAGCGTGTCCGATTTCTCCGAAGTCACCCGTTCCACCCCGGAGAAGTCGCTGGTGCGCCCGCTGCACGGCCACGGTGGCCGGAACGCGCACGGCCGCATCACCACCCGCCACAAGGGTGGCGGCCACAAGCGCGCCTACCGGGTGATCGACTTCCGCCGCAACGACAAGGACGGCGTGAACGCCAAGGTCGCGCACATCGAGTACGACCCCAACCGCACCGCCAACATCGCGCTGCTGCACTTCCTGGACGGCGAGAAGCGCTACATCATTGCGCCGCAGGGACTTTCGCAGGGCGACGTGGTGGAGTGCGGCCCGAACGCCGACATCAAGCCGGGCAACAACCTGCCGCTGCGCAACATCCCGGCCGGTACCGTCATCCACGCCGTGGAGCTGCGGCCGGGCGGCGGCGCCAAGCTGGCGCGCTCGGCCGGGTCGAGCATCCAGTTGCTCGGTAAAGAGGGCACCTACGCGTCGCTGCGGATGCCCAGCGGTGAGATCCGCCGCGTCGACGTGCGCTGCCGCGCCACCGTCGGCGAGGTCGGCAACGCCGAACAGGCGAACATCAACTGGGGCAAGGCCGGCCGGATGCGGTGGAAGGGCAAGCGCCCCTCCGTCCGTGGTGTGGTGATGAACCCGGTAGACCACCCGCACGGTGGTGGTGAGGGCAAGACCTCCGGTGGTCGTCACCCGGTGAGCCCCTGGGGCAAGCCCGAGGGCCGCACCCGCCACCCGAACAAGGCCAGCAACAAGCTCATTGTCCGACGCCGGCGCACCGGCAAGAAGCACGGTCGCTAGGAAGTCAGGAGTATCAGCACATGCCACGCAGCCTGAAGAAGGGCCCGTTCGTCGACGGCCACCTGCTCAAGAAGGTGGACACGCAGAACGAGAAGAACACCAAACAGGTGATCAAGACATGGTCGCGACGTTCGACGATCATTCCTGACTTCATCGGCCACACCTTCGCCGTCCACGACGGACGCAAGCACGTCCCGGTGTTCGTCACCGAGGCGATGGTCGGCCACAAGCTCGGTGAATTCGCGCCCACCCGCACCTTCAAGGGACACATCAAGGACGACCGGAAGGCCAAACGGCGATGACCACAACGGAATTCCCATCGGCGGTGGCCAAAGCACGGTTCGTGCGGGTGTCGCCGAGAAAGGCGCGCCGGGTGATCGACCTGGTGCGCGGCCGCTCGGTGGCCGACGCGCTGGACATCCTGCGCTGGGCGCCGCAGGCCGCCAGCGAGCCGGTGGCCAAGGTGATCGCCAGTGCCGCGGCCAACGCGCAGAACAACAACGGGCTGGACCCGGCGACCCTGGTGGTCGCCACCGTCTACGCCGACGAGGGCCCCACCGCCAAGCGCATCCGTCCGCGCGCCCAGGGCCGCGCGTTCCGGATCCGCAAGCGCACCAGCCACATCACCGTCGTGGTGGAAAGCCGGCCGGGCAAGGACCAGGGATCGGCGAAGTCGTCCCGGGCCCGTCGCGCCGAGGCCAGCAAGGCCGCCGCGAAGGCCCCCGCCAAGAAAGCGCCGGCCAACAAGGCGCCCGCCAAGAAGGCCGCCACCAAAGCGCCCGCGAAGAAGGCGGCGAAGGCCGAAGCCAAGACGTCTGAGACCTCTGACGCGAAGGGAGGCTCAGACTAGTGGGCCAGAAGATCAATCCGCACGGTTTTCGGCTGGGCATCACCACCGACTGGAAGTCACGCTGGTACGCCGACAAGCAGTACGCGGACTACGTCAAGGAAGACGTCGCCATCCGGCGGCTGCTCTCGACCGGCCTGGAGCGGGCCGGGATCGCCGACGTGGAGATCGAGCGCACCCGTGACCGAGTCCGGGTGGACATCCACACCGCACGTCCCGGCATCGTGATCGGCCGCCGCGGCACCGAGGCCGACCGGATCCGTGCCGACCTGGAGAAGCTGACCGGCAAGCAGGTTCAGCTCAACATCCTCGAGGTCCGCAACCCGGAGTCGCAGGCGCAACTGGTGGCCCAGGGCGTCGCCGAGCAGCTGAGCAACCGCGTGGCGTTCCGCCGGGCGATGCGTAAGGCCATCCAGTCGGCGATGCGTCAGCCCAACGTCAAGGGCATTCGGGTGCAGTGCTCCGGCCGCCTCGGCGGCGCCGAGATGAGCCGCTCGGAGTTCTACCGCGAGGGCCGGGTGCCGCTGCACACGCTGCGCGCCGACATCGACTACGGCCTGTACGAAGCCAAGACCACCTTCGGCCGGATCGGCGTCAAGGTGTGGATCTACAAGGGCGACATCGTCGGCGGGAAGCGCGAATTGGCCGCCGCCGCTCCGGCCGGTGCCGAGCGTTCGCGCCGTGAGCGTCCGTCGGGCACCCGTCCGCGTCGCAGTGGCGCGTCGGGCACCACGGCCACCAGCACCGAGGCCGGCCGCGCGGCCGCAAGCGCCGAAGAGGGCGCTGGCGCCGCGCCGGCCCAGTCCGCACCCGCTGCAGAACCACAGAGCACGGAGAGCTGAATCATGTTGATTCCCCGCAGGGTTAAACACCGCAAGCAGCACCACCCCCGCCAGCGCGGCATCGCCAGTGGCGGCACGGCGGTGAACTTCGGTGACTACGGCATCCAGGCCTT
The DNA here is from genome assembly GCF_001673055.1 of Mycobacterium sp. 1245801.1. Classification (NCBI taxonomy): domain Bacteria; kingdom Bacillati; phylum Actinomycetota; class Actinomycetes; order Mycobacteriales; family Mycobacteriaceae; genus Mycobacterium; species Mycobacterium sp. 1245801.1. Next base: position 8,776 of record NZ_LZKY01000045.1, on the reverse strand, counting down.
GGAGCACGCCTACGTCACCAACCGCCAGATCGAGTCCGCTCGTATCGCCATCAACCGGCACATCAAGCGTGGCGGCAAGGTGTGGATCAACGTGTTCCCCGACCGGCCGCTGACCAAGAAGCCCGCCGAGACCCGCATGGGTTCGGGTAAGGGTTCGCCGGAGTGGTGGGTCGTCAACGTCAAGCCGGGCCGGGTGCTGTTCGAACTCAGCTACCCCAACGAGCAGACCGCCCGGGCGGCGCTGACCCGCGCGATCCACAAGTTGCCGATCAAGGCCCGCATCGTGACTCGAGAGGATCAGTTCTGATGGCAGTGGGAATTTCGCCTGGCGAACTGCGTGAGCTCACCGAAGAGGAGCTCACCGAGCGGTTGCGCGAATCCAAGGAAGAGCTGTTCAATCTGCGTTTCCAGATGGCGACCGGACAGCTCACCAACAACCGCCGGCTCCGCACGGTGCGTCAGGAGATCGCGCGCGTCTACACGGTGCTGCGCGAACGAGAACTGGGCCTGGCTTCCGGGCCGGATGGTAAGGAATCGTGATGGCAGAAGCCAAGAAGGCCGCGCCCAAGAAGGCCGCCGCAACCGAGGCCGCGTCGAAGGACGGTAATCCCAAAGGCCCCAAGCACACTCCGGCCAACCCGAAGGTGCGGGGACGGCGCAAGGTGCGCATCGGCTACGTGGTGAGTGACAAGATGCAGAAGACCATCGTGGTCGAGCTCGAGGACCGCGTGCGTCACCCGCTGTACGGCAAGATCATCCGGACCACCACGAAGGTCAAGGCGCACGACGAGAACAGCACGGCCGGAATCGGCGACCGCGTATCGCTGATGGAGACCCGCCCGACCTCGGCGACCAAGCGCTGGCGCCTCGTCGAAATTCTGGAAAAGGCTAAGTAAGCCCTTTTAGCTAGCGGCAGCGAACGCCCCGTCGCGGGTGTAGTCTGCGGCGATGGCGACTGGGTCGGGGCAGTTCAACGGGAAGATCGAGCTCGACATCCGGGACTCCGAACCGGACTGGGGACCCTACGCCGCGCCGACCGCGCCCCCCGACGCACCCAACGTCCTGTACCTGGTGTGGGACGACACGGGCATCGCCACCTGGGACTGCTTCGGCGGTCTGGTGGAGATGCCGGCCATGTCGCGCATCGCCGAGCGTGGCGTCCGGCTCTCGCAATTCCATACCACCGCGCTGTGCTCGCCGACCCGGGCGTCGCTGCTCACCGGACGCAACGCCACGACGGTCGGCATGGCCACCATCGAGGAGTTCACCGAGGGCTTCCCCAATGCCAACGGCCGCATACCGTTTGACACCGGCCTGCTCTCCGAGGCGCTCGCCGAGCACGGCTACAACACCTACGCCGTGGGCAAGTGGCACCTGACCCCGCTCGAGGAATCGAATCTCGCGTCGACCAAGCGGCACTGGCCGACCTCGCGTGGCTTCGAACGGTTCTACGGATTCCTGGGCGGTGAAACCGACCAGTGGTATCCCGACCTGGTGTACGACAACCACCCGGTGAGCCCGCCGGGCACCCCGGAGGACGGCTACCACCTCTCCAAGGACCTGGCCGACAAGACCATCGAGTTCATCCGCGACGCCAAAGTTATTGCGCCCGAGAAGCCTTGGTTCTCCTACGTGTGCCCCGGCGCCGGGCACGCGCCGCATCACGTATTCAAAGAATGGGCCGACCGCTACGCCGGTCGCTTCGACATGGGCTACGAGCGCTACCGCGAGATCGTGCTGGAGCGGCAGAAGGCGCTCGGAATCGTGCCGCCCGACACCGAGCTGTCACCGGTCAACCCGTACCTGGACGTGAAGGGACCGAGCGGTGAGCCGTGGCCGCTGCAGGACACCGTGCGGCCCTGGGATTCACTCAACGACGAAGAGAAAAGGCTGTTCGCGCGGATGGCCGAGGTGTTCGCCGGGTTCTTGAGCTACACCGACGCCCAGATCGGCCGCATCCTGGACTATCTCGAGGAATCGGGCCAGCTGGACAACACCATCATCGTGGTCATCTCCGACAACGGCGCCAGCGGCGAGGGTGGCCCGAACGGCTCGGTCAACGAGGGCAAGTTCTTCAACGGCTACATCGACACCGTCGAAGAGAGCATGAAGCTGTTCGACCACCTCGGCGGCCCCGAGACCTACAACCATTACCCGATCGGCTGGGCGATGGCCTTCAACACGCCCTACAAGCTCTACAAGCGGTACGCCTCCCATGAGGGTGGCATCGCGGATACGGCAATCATCTCGTGGCCCAACGGAATTGCCGCACACGGGCAGGTTCGCGACACCTACGTCAACGTCTGCGACATCACCCCGACCGTCTACGACCTGCTGGGCATGGCGCCACCGCAGACCCTCAAGGGCATCCCCCAGAAGCCCCTGGACGGCGTGAGTTTCAAGGCGGCCCTTGCCGATCCGGGCGCCGACACCGGCAAGAGCACCCAGTTCTACACCATGCTGGGCACCCGCGGGATCTGGCACCAGGGCTGGTTCGCCAACACCGTCCATGCGGCGACACCGGCCGGCTGGTCGCATTTCGACGCCGACCGCTGGGAACTGTTCCACATCGAGGCCGACCGCAGCCAGTGCCACGACCTGGCCGCCGAAAACCCGGACAAACTCGAAGAACTCAAGGCGCTGTGGTTCTCGGAGGCGGCCAAATACAACGGACTGCCGCTGTCGGACCTGAACATCCTCGAGACGCTGGGCCGGTCGCGGCCATATCTGGTCAGCGACCGGAACACCTACATCTACTATCCGGACTGCGCCGACGTCAGCATCGGTGCCGCCGCCGAAATCCGCGGCCGGTCCTTCTCGGTGCTCGCCGAGGTGACCGTCGATACCACTGGCGCCGAGGGTGTGCTGTTCAAGCAGGGCGGCGCGCACGGCGGGCATGTGCTGTTCATCCAGGACGGCCGGTTGCACTACGTGTACAACTTCCTCGGCGAGCGCCAGCAGGAGGTGTCGTCGTCCGACGCCGTGCCGCTGGGCCGACATCTGTTCGGCGCCAGCTATTCACGCACCGGGACGGTCGAGAACAGTCACACGCCGCTCGGTGACGTCAGCTTGTTCATCGACGACAAGGTCGTCGGCATGCTGACCGGGGTGAGCACCCACCCCGGCACCTTCGGGCTGGCGGGCGCGGGCATCACGGTCGGGCGCAACGGCGGGTCGGGCGTCTCCAGTCGCTATAAGGCGCCGTTCACCTTCACCGGAGGCACCATCACCCAGGTGACCGTCGACCTGTCCGGCCGACCCTATGTGGACGTGGAAACCGAGATCGCGCTTGCCTTTTCGAAGGACTGATGAGTACCCCGATGCCCGCCGGACCACCCGCGCCGCCGGCACCGGCCGGCGCGCGAGGGCGGCAGATCGCCATCGCGTTCGGGATCGTCGCCTCCCTCGTCGTCATCTACGTGCTGTCGCTGATCGCCGTGCACCTGCTGGCCAAATCGGCGCCCCCGCTACCCGCGGTAGACCTGAGCAAGGTCGAGGCCGAGGACAGCGTCGTGCAGGTGCGGCTGGAGAAGCTGGATACCGTCGCGAACCGGCTGACGGTCAATGTGCTCGTCTACCCCAAAGACACGTTGTACGACAAGAACTTCGGGGTGCTCACGACCGATGCGGCGGTCCGGCTGTATCCCGACAACGACCTGGGTGATCTGCAGTACCCGGTCGGCAAGGCACCCGCACAGGTGACAACCACCATCGAGGCGCACGGCGATCCGGCGAACTGGCCGTTCGACTCGTACCGGACCGGCGTCATCTCGGCCGACGTGTTCACCGGGTCCGGCGCCGGCAAGGAGAAGACGGCCGCGCGCGTCGAGGCGACCGGGGGGCTGGACGGCTGGGATGCCACCGTCACCCGCGTCCACGACGCCGAAGACAACAACCCGGACCTCAAGGACGACGTGGTGATCACGCTGCACCGGGCCAAGGGGCAGCTGATCTTCGATGTCGGCATCTGCCTGGTCCTGATCTCGCTGCCCGTGCTGGCGCTATGGGTCGCCATTCCCGTGGCGCTGGGCCGCACGTCGTTCCTGCCGCCGCTCACCACGTGGTACGGCGCAATGCTTTTCGCGATCGTCCCGCTGCGCAACATCCTGCCGGGCAGCCCGCCGTACGGTTCGTGGGTGGATCAGGCCATCGTGCTGTGGGTGTTGATCGGGCTCGTCACCGCGCTGACGCTGTTCCTGATCGGCTGGTGGCGACAACGCGATCGAAAAGCGCCTACCCGGACCTAGTTTTGCTCATTCGGATTTTGGTGCGTCCACCGAACTGATCGCGTCGACCGCGGCCGACACCCGCGCCTGGAACTCGGGCGACAACGGGATGTAGCCGCTTTTGGCCAGTTCGATCTGGCCGGGGCCGATGGCCGCCTGTAGAAAAGCCTTGACCGCCTTGGCCACATCGAAGGTGGGGTACTTGGAGCAGACGATCTCGTAGGTCGCCAGCACGATCGGGTAGACGTCCGGCTGGGCGGGGTTGTAGAACGACGACAGGTCGAGCACCAGATCGTTGCCGGCGCCGGTGATCCTGGCGCCCCTGATGGTTTTGCCGACGGTGTCGGTGCCGATCCGGACGGGACGCAACGATCTGCGGCTGGCCGGCGTCTTGATCTCGGCCGCGAACAGTCCCTGCTGGAGCGCATACGATAGTTCGGTGTAGCCGATCGCGCCCTCGGTGTTCTTCACGGCGGCCGCGATGCCGGTGTTGCCGACGGCGCCCGTGCCGACGTCGCCGTTGAAGGCCTTGCCCGCGCCCTTGTTCCATGCCCCGCCGGACGCGGACTGCAGGTAGGCCTGAAAGTTGTCGGTGGTGCCCGAACCGTCGCTGCGGTAGATGACGTGAATGTCCTCGGCCGGCATGGAGGCGTTGAGCAACGTCAGGGCCGGGTCGTCCCAGCGGGTGATCGTGCCGTTGAAGATCTTGGCCAGCGTGGGCGCGTCGAGCACCAGCGAGTCGACTGCGGCGAGGTTGTAGGTGATGGCCAGCGGGCCGAACACCACCGGCAGGTTCCAGGCGTCGGCGCCGCCGCACCGCTGTCTGGCGGTGGCGTACTGCTCACCCGACAGCGGTGTGTCCGATCCGGCGAAATCCGTTCTGCCAGCAAGGAAGTTGGCGATCCCGTTGCCCGACCCGTTGGCGGTGTAGTTCAGGGTCTGCCCGGAGCAGGCCTGGCGATAGGCGTCGACGAACCGGGTCATCGCGTTGGCCTGCGCGGTCGAGCCGCTGGCCGCCAGGGTCTGCTTGCCGCCGCAGTCCACCTTGGCGCCGGCGGTATACGGCAGGCTCGCGGGGGAGTTGCTGCATGCCGAGACCACCAGGGCGGTCACCAGAACGCCGGTGGCCGGTGCCCAACGCTTGCGCTGCACAGTCGACATCTACCGCCACCGGTTGAACAGGCAAACAAACTCCGGATGAACTGGTGCGCGCACCGGCCGCGATCGAAGGGTTGCGCGGCGCGGGGCGCGGTGGCCGCCGAGCCCACAAGTTCGTTTCGCTGGACCGGCGCGCGGTGCAGCGGACCCGGCGAAAATTACCTAAACATGACGAATTTTTAAACTTCGCCCGCGCCGGTGGCGAGTTCGCTAGCATCCGTCCACGAGTGTTCGAGTTCCCACGGAGGTGTGACCGATGTCCCATCAAGCGCCACCCTCGCCACCGCCTCCGGCGCCAGCGGAGCAACCACCCGCGGCACCCGCGTCACCGGCCGAGCCCGACCGGCGCAAGCGGCGCAGGGTCATCGCCGTGGCCGCCGTCGCGGGCTTCCTCGCCGTGTATGTCCTGTCGCTGTTCGGGGTGCACCTGCTCGCGAAATCGGGTGGCCCGCTCAAGCCGCCGGACCTCAACGCCACCAATGACACCGTCGTGCTGGTGCGCCTGGAGAAGCTGGACACCGCCGCGAACCGGTTGACAGTGAAGGTGCTGGTGATCCCCGAGGAGTCGATGTTCGACAAACGCCTGGAGGTGCTCAAGACGGACACCGCGGTGCGCATGGATCCCCCGAACGACCTCGGCGATCTGCAGTACCCGGCCGGCAAGTCGCCGGCGCAGGTCGCGACCACCATCGAGGCACACGGCGACCCGAACAATTGGCCGTTCGATTCCTACCGCACCGACGCCCTATCCGCCGATGTGCTCGTCGGCCAGGGTGATGCGCGCCGCTACATTCCCGCGCGGGTGGAGGTCACCGGAGGCCTGGACGGCTGGGACGTCAGCGTTCAGCGCGTCGGCGAGGCCAGCCAGGACTCGGATCGCGCCGACAACGTCGTCATCACCCTGCACCGGGCCAAGGGCCCGCTGATCTTCGACCTCGGGATCTGCCTGGTTCTCTTCGCGCTGCCCGCGTTGGCCTTCGCCGTGGTCATCCAAATCGCCTTGGGCAGAAGGAAATTCGTGCCGCCGTTCGTCACGTGGTTCGCCGCCATGTTGTTCGCCGTCATCCCCATCCGCAACTTTTTACCGGGGGCGCCCCCGCCGGGCGCGTGGATCGACCAAGCCCTGGTGATCTGGGTGTTGATCGCACTGGTCGCGGCGATGGCGCTGTACATGCTCACCTGGTATCGGCAATCCGACTGAGGCGCCCGGCGGGCGTAGCCTGACGGGGTGCTAACCGAGCTGGTCGACCTCCCCGGCGGATCATTCCGCATGGGATCGACCAGCTTCTACCCCGAAGAGGCGCCGATCCACACCGTGACGGTGGGTCCGATCGCGGTGGAACGGCACCCGGTCACCAACGCGCAGTTCGCCGAATTCGTCGCCGTCACCGGATATGTGACGGTGGCCGAGCAGCCGATCGACCCGACGCTGTATCCGGGCGCGGACCCCGGCGACTTGTGCCCGGGCGCAATGGTTTTCCGTCCGACCGCTGGGCCGGTCGACCTGCGCGACTGGCGACAGTGGTGGCAGTGGGTGCCCGGCGCGAGCTGGCGCCACCCGTTCGGGCCCGACAGCGATGTCCGCGACCGCGGCGATCATCCGGTGGTGCAGGTGGCGTATCCGGATGCGACCGCCTACGCGCGCTGGGCCGGCCGGCGCCTGCCGACCGAGGCCGAGTGGGAGTACGCGGCGCGGGCCGGTTCGACGACCACGTACTCCTGGGGTGACGAGGCCACCAGCGAGGGCCGGCTGATGGCCAACACGTGGCAGGGCAGCTTCCCGTACCGCAACGACGGGGCGCTCGGCTGGGTGGGGATCTCGCCGGTAGGTACCTTCCCCCCCAACGCTTTTGGGCTCGTCGACATGATCGGCAACGTGTGGGAGTGGACGGCCACCGAATACTCGGCGCGTCACCGGCTCGACCCGCCGCCCAAGTCCTGCTGCGCCCCGTCGGGCCCGGCCGATCCGTCCGTCAACCAAGCGTTGAAGGGCGGCAGCCACCTTTGCGCGCCGGAGTACTGCCACCGTTACCGTCCGGCGGCCCGGTCACCACAATCGCAGGACTCGGCGACGACCCACATCGGGTTTCGCTGCGTGGCCGGCTCGTCATCGGGTTAGCAAATGGGTGTCGCCAGGCCGGAGGGCCGCTTTTTCAGCCGGCGATGTAAACGGCGCATGGCCGATGGGTGACGCGGGCCTGATGCGTTACTGGACAGGAGTTTTCGTCGCGCGGGCGGCCGCGTCGGTCCGCTAACATCTGACGGCGTGTCGCCCTCTTCCGACCGGTTCTCGCCGACGGCACCGGCCCGGCGTCAGCAAGCACTTCGGTATTCCCGGCGGGGTGTTGCTCGCGGCGGCCGGCGATGACCACCGAGGCCCCGAAGCAGAAGCTGGAGGCGCCGCGGATCGCGATTGGCGTCGGCATTCTCGCGGGCGTCATCATCGTCTACGTCCTGTCGCTGTTCGGCGTGCACTTTCTACAGCGGTCAGAGGGGCCGCTGCCGCCACTGGACCTGAGCCAGGGCGGCGGCGACGCCACGATCGTGCAGCTGCGCCTCGAAGAGTTGAAGCCGGTGGCCAACCGGCTGTCCGTCGAGGTGCTGGCGTATCCAGGAGTTGCCCAGTACGACAACAGGTTTGACGTGCTGGCCAACGACGTCGCGGTCCGGCTTTATCCCACAAGCGATCTGGGAGATCTGCAATACCCGAAGGGCAAGGCGCCGGCCCAGCTCAGCACCACCATCGAGGCGCACGGTGATCCGGGTAACTGGCCGTTCGACTCCTATCAGACGGAGCCGATCGCGGCCGACGCGTTCGTGGGCACCGGTGAGAACCGCAGGAAGGTGCCCGCCCGCGTCGAGGTGACCGGGGCGCTGGACGGGTGGCAGGTCAGCGTCAACCGGATGCACGACCCGAGCGCGCTGCCCACCTCCCGCGCCACCGACAACGGCAATGTGGTGATCACCCTGAAGCGGGCCAAGGGTCCCCTGATCTTCGACCTGGGCATCTGCCTGGTGTTGGTCAGCCTGCCCACCCTGGCCCTGCTGGTCGCCATTCCGATGGCGCTGGGCCGAAGGAAGTTCCTGCCGCCGTTCGCCACCTGGTACGCCGCGAACCTGTTCGCGATCGTCCCGCTGCGCAACATCCTGCCCGGGGCCCCGCCGCCCGGGTCGTGGATCGACCAGGCGATCGTGCAGTGGGTCCTCATCGCGCTGGTCACGGCGATGACCCTGTACATCGTCGCCTGGATCCGGCAGGGCGACTGACCGCACTTGTCGCAAGTTGCCTCATGTCAAGATGCGCGCGTTGGGGGTGTCGTTGCCTCACGTGAGCGTGCGCGCTTGGTGACGGGAGTGGGGGTGCCGTGGGTGGCTTTGCTGGTGGCCAGAGT
>NZ_LZKY01000044.1:0-1101 GCF_001673055.1 Mycobacterium sp. 1245801.1 | reverse complement strand
GTTGGTGCCGATCTGCGCGATCAGGTCGCTTTCGCTGGCAGCCTGCTGACGACCGCTCAGCACAACTTGCGTGGACGCGGGACCGCAATCCCAATACTGTTCCTGCGGGGTGATCGAATGGTCGTAGTCGAGAACAAGTTCGGACACTGTTGGCTGCTCCTGGTCGTCGTCTAGGTACGCGGAAATCTCTGCTTCGTACTTCTCGACATCACCAAGTACACAGCGGATTCGGCTGGTGATGAGTTCCTGTCGGACATCCCCGAAGACGCCCGCGTCGCGGTTTCCGCTGCGGTGGGCGGCAAGTCGTCGACGGCTGGCGCGGTGGATTGCGACGACCCGGTGTTCGAGAATGTGCCGGCAACTGATCCGCCCACCGAATGCGCTGCCGCCGCGGTGTTCCGCAACACCGGCGACCCCGCCACGTCGGACCTGATCAGCTACCACGACGAAGGCGCCGACCTGCCGCTTACCCCCAATGACGGTGACCTGACGTTGCGGATCAGCAACGGCGTCAACAAACTGTTCCGGCGGTAACGGCCAATGATCAACACCGAACTCCTCGAGGAATTCCGGAAGTACGGCATCGTGCAGAGCATGTGGCGGATGCTGCTCGGGTTCGCCGTAGCGGAAGGCGATAACCCCTCAGGTAACCCCACTTTGGGGTTCGTGGACTACCAACTCCCTGGCATCGGCACCGACCTCGACAGTCACGTGAAGGCGCTGGCCGACCAGCTTCAGTATCGGCTTCCTGTCGCCGGTCCGTTCCCCGAGGGTGGCTCCGACTACGACCAGGCCAAGTGGATGGCCGTGGTGGTGGGGCAGGTCGGCTCCCCCAGCGACTGGCAGGGCAACGCCCAGCCTTCGCAGGAGCACTACATCGAATCCATCACGTCCAACATGCCGTCCGAAGCAGAGATTTCCGCGTACCTAGACGACGACCAGGAGCAGCCAACAGTGTCCGAACTTGTTCTCGACTACGACCATTCGATCACCCCGCAGGAACAGTATTGGGATTGCGGTCCCGCGTCCACGCAAGTTGTGCTGAGCGGTCGTCAGCAGGCTGCCAGCGAAAGCGACCTGATCGCGCAGATCGGCACCAAC
>NZ_LZKY01000043.1:0-17570 GCF_001673055.1 Mycobacterium sp. 1245801.1 | reverse complement strand
AGATCCCACCGACAACAATCACGTCGGCGGTCAGCGCTCCCTGGCCCGCGACGTAGGCCTTGACGCCGGGGGGCGGCGGTGGGGGGGTGGGCGGCGGCGGTGCGGCCGGGCGCGGTGCCACGGAGTTGGCCGGCGGGGCGGGCAGCGGCGCGACGGACGGCGCGGGTGGGGCCTGGCGGTTCTCGATCCCGGTCAGCGTGTAGGCGACCCCGCCGATCGCGGTCATGGCGACCACGGCCGACATGCCGATGACCAACTGGGAGAACCGAAGCCGCAGCCAGCGCCGGCGTTCCCGCGGCGGCTGGATGACGTTGAGCCGCATCGACCAGCCGGCCGGACCGTCTTCGTCGTAGGTTTCCCCGCCGAACCGCATCCGCAGGTCACCGGGGTATTCGGTTTGCGACCAAGCCAATTCGCGATCGGTCAGCGCCTCGTCGTCGATCACCAGCACGTCGCCGCCGCCCAGTGCGCAACCGATTCCCAGCCCGCCGCCGCCACCACCGGAACCGCCGCCGTCACCGCCACCGCCACCGCCACCGGTGGTGGTCACCACCGCACCGCCGGCACCGGTCTACACCCCCAGGCATACGGCGCCGCCCACCACCGCGCCGCCGCAACCGACGGTCACCACGACGGTGCCGCCGCCACCGCCGGTGGAAACCAGCTCCACACCGCCGCCGCCACCGCCGCCGACGACCACCACCTCGACGGTGCCCATGACCACGGAGTGGATCCACGTTCCGCTGCTGCCGATACCGATTCCGGTGCCGGTTCCCCAGCAGCAGGCCCCGTCGACGCCGCAGTACCCGCAATATCAGCCGTATCCGGGGAACCAGTATTCGCCGTATCCGGGCAGCTCCCAGAATCCGTTCCTGGGGCCGGGCTACTAGCGTCCTTCCTGCGTACGCACACCGCCTGCGGGGTTAGCCGCACGCGCGTAACGTTTATGTCACCAAGTTCGGACGGGGTTCATCCCGTCGTGCCCTCGCACAGGGCGTTGCAAAAGACCTTGGAGGCGTTACGTGGACATCGTGCTTGGAGTGTCGATGGCTCCCAGGACAGTCCGCCTGGTAGCGATCGAAGGTGAAAATGCGGATGGCGTGACCGTCGAACAAGAAGAGTTCGCGGTTGGAGCTGCAGGGAATTCGGCTGATCTGGGCGCCGGTGCGGTCGGTCAGGTGATCGACGCGATCATCGGCACCCGCGAAGGAGTGCTCGAGGGCGGCCACCGGCTGACCTCCATCGGGGTCACCTGGAGTGACCCCGCCGGCGTCGGGGCGCTGCGGGAGGCGCTCGCCACCCGCGAGATCGACGGCGTGATGCTGGTCGCGCCGTTGCTGGCCGCCGCCGCGCTGGCCCAGACCGTCGGATACGCGCTCGGCTACGAGCGCCTCGCGATGCTGTTCGTCGAGCCGGCGAACGCGACGCTGGCGGTGGTCGACGTCTCCGACGGCTCCATCGTCGATCTGCACCGGCGCCAGATCGGCGACGCTCGCGCGGGCGGCCTGGCCGTCGAGCTGGCGTCGATGGTCTCCGGTCTGGACGCCCGCGGGTCGCGCGCCGACGGTGTGTTCGTGATCGGCTGCGGAACCGACATCGTGGCGCTGAAGTCCACGCTCGAGGCGGCCACCCCGCTTCCGGTCACCGGCCCCGAGGAGCCGGACATGGCGCTGGCCCGCGGCGCGGCCCTGGCCTCGGCGAACGCGCCACTGTTCGCGTCGTCGACGGCCGCCCTGGCCTACGCGCTGGATCCGGGCACCGGCGAAATGAATCCACCCGGCCTCGGCCCGACGTACCTGGACGTCTGGGGCCACGCCGACGTCGACACCGACGTGCGGGCCTACAGCGCCGTCGCCGACGACGACGAGGACCCCCCGCGCCGCCGGCCCTTGTCCATGCTGCTGGCCGGCAGCGCCCTGGCCGGCATCGTCGCCGTGATCGGCGGGGTGGTGCTGGTGACTCTGGCGTCGGATCGCCCGGGATCGAACGTGCGCCACAATTCCGGCGTCGGCGTCGCCACGCCCGGAGTGCAGCTACCGGCGGCCCCACCGAGCAACCCCCCGCAAGCGCAGCTGCCCGTCCCGAGCCCGGCGCCACCGCCGCCCGCGCCCGCACCCAGCCCGTCGGAGGTGGCCGCCCCGGCGCCGTCGCCGGTGCAGCAGCCCGCGCCGCAGGAACCGGTCACGGTGCCGCCCGCGGCACCGGTCCGGCGCGCCCCGGCCCGGCCCGCGCCGCAGTACACACCGCCGCCCGTCGAGCGCCCGGCGCCCCCGCCGGCCGCGGTACCGGCTGCGCCTCCGCCGGCGGCGCCGCCCCCGGCGCCCGCGCCCGCCGCACCGCAGCTGCCCCAGCAGCCGCCGGTGACGATGTATCTGCACTTCCCGTTCGTCACGGTGCCGATTCCGATCACCCCGCCGCCCCCGCCGGCGCCACCGGCCCCGTAGCGCGTGGCAAACGGTCTGGACTGAGCGCACACTGGCAGTTACGGCACGAGCGCCAAGGAGGTCGCGTGGGCGAGCACAGTGGATTCGGATTCGACCCCGACGAATTCGATCGAATGATTCGGGAAGGCAGCGAAAGCCTGCGTGACGTGTTCGAGCGGGTCAGCAGGTTCGTGGCCGCCCCCGGCGCCCGGACGGGCTGGTCCGCCGTCTTCGACGACCTGACGCGGCGCCCGCGCAGCGCCCCGGAAACCGCCGGCGAAGCCGGTGAGGGCGTGTGGGCCATCTACACCGTCGACGAAAGCGGCGGCGCACGCGTCGAACAGGTCTATGCGACCGAACTCGACGCGCTGCGGGCGAACAAGAACAACGTCGACCCCAAACGCAAGGTGCGGTTCCTGCCCTACGGCATCGCGGTCAGCGTCCTGGACGACGACGCCGAAGAGCCTGCGTAACAAGAGGTTTCGGCTTAGCCCTGCTGCACCACGTTCGAGCCGCCGGAGTTGCTGATCTTCGGTGCGCCCGAGCGGTAGGTGACTTTGTTGTTGAAGCCGGAGGCCTCGATGCTGTCGACGGTCTCCACGGTGATCTCATTCTGCACACCGGACACCGACAGGCTGGTGCAATGCCCGGTGATCGTGACCGTGTTGGAAACCCCACTGACGCTGACGATGTTGTCGTTGCAAGCGATGGTCCGGTTCTCGTTGACGCCCGAGACGCTGAGCTCGGTGCCCGGCGGAGCGGCGGGCGAGGTGGACGGCGAGGCCGACTTCCGCCGGGAGGTCGACGGGCCGGGGCTCGTCGAAATGCTGGGCGGGCTAAACGTTTTGGAGATGGTCGGTGGCGAGTTGATGATCGACTTCACGCCCGAAAGCTGGTGTGCCGCAAAGGCGGCGATGCCGCCGGCAATTGCCAGCACACCGATGGCGACGAGCGTGCCGACGATCCACCATGCGCGGTTGCCGGAAGGGCGTTGCTGGGGCGGGCCGAATGTGGGCCCGCCGTATGTCCACGGGGTGGGCGGCGGTGGCGGGGCGCCCGCTGGGCCGGGGGGATAGTTTTGGCCGGCGGGCTGCGCGCTGCCCTGCTCGGACGCCCGCGCCGCCTCGGCGAGCGGGCGCTCGAGTTCCCGGATCCGGTCTTCCGGGTCTTCGTTTGCTGCCATGGAATGAATATGCCATTCGCTTCTGCGTTTACGGCCGGTTCGGTAGTTTTTACGATCGTGCCCGATGTGCCGAATCGCCAGGTCCTGCTTCGTCGTCGCCCGTCCGGGCTGGTCCAGCCGGAGGACACGGAACTGGTCACCACGCCGGCGCCCGAGCCCGCCGACGGCGAGGCGCTGTTGCGCACCACGTACGTCGGCATCGACGCCGCCGCGCGCACCTGGCTCGACGACCAGCCCAGCTACCTTCCGCCGGTGCAGTTGGGTGAGGTCATCCGGGCGGCCGGGATCGGCGAAGTGGTCGCCTCGCGGTGCGACGCCTACGCCGTCGGTGACGTCGTCACCACCCTGACCGGTTTCCAGGAATACGCGCTCATCCGCGACGACCTGTTCAGCACGCCGATCCCCGGGGAGGACGACCAGCTGGCGATCATGTCGGTCTACGGGCCGACCGGCGCCACCGCCTATTTCGGCATGACCGACATCGGCCAGCCGCAGCCCGGGGAAACGGTGGTGGTGTCGGCGGCCGCGGGTGCCACCGGATCGGTCGCCGGGCAGATCGCCAAGATCGCCGGCGCCCGGGTGGTGGGGATCGCCGGCGGTCCGGAGAAATGCCGGGCGGTGGTGGAGGACTTCGGCTTCGACGCGTGCATCGACTACAAGAACGACGACGTCGCGGCGGCGCTGAAAAAGCATTGCCCGCAACGCGTCGACGTCTACTTCGACAATGTGGGCGGGCCCATCCTCAACGCCGTGCTGGGCAGGCTGGCCTCGCACGCGCGCGTCGTCCTGTGCGGCGTCATCTCCAGCTACCTGACCGGAGACCACCCCGGGCCGGCCAACTACGTGAACCTGTTGTCCAAGACCGCGTTGATGCAGGGGTTCAACGCGCTCGATCAGTGGGGCCGCTTCGACGAGGCGTTCGCCGCGCTACGCCAGTGGGAGGCCGAGGGCCGACTTCACCACCGGCAGACCATCTTTGAGGGCATCGAGTCGTGCGTCGATGCCCTCAACGGCCTGTTCACCGGCGTCAATGTCGGCAAGACCCTGGTCAGGCTCAGCGAACCCACGTCCCGCTAGCCGGCGCCGCCGCGCTAGTCCTCGCCGAGCACGCGGTGCAGCGCCTTGCGCGCGTCGGTCAACGCCTCGAGCACCTTGGTGCGGGTCTCGGCGAGCTGCTGCTTCTGCTCGTCGGTGCCCGTCCAGGCGATGGTGCGGGCCAGGCCGGCGATCTCGAAGAGCTCCTTGCGGATCTTCACCACGTCACCGAACTTGGCCGCCCCGCCCAAGAAGGCGTGAGCGGTCTCGCTGCTGACCCCGCGCCAGGCCAACAGGTTTCGGCCGAGCTCGGTCAGCGTCGCCACACCGCCGTCGACGGTGACGACGCCGCGACCGGCGAGGACCCCGATCGCAAGCTCGGCGATGTCCTGGGGAGGGGTGAACGCACCGCCGGTCGCGTCGGATACCCGTTGCACCACCTGTGCGGCGTCGGCCGGGCCGTCCAGCAGCAACGCCGCGGTGACGAACGCGGCGCGCTTGAGACCGTGCCGACCCTTCTTGCCGAACGGCGCGAAGCCGGGCCCACCGGCACCCGGACCGCCGAACCCGGGACCACCGAAGCCCGGCCCACCGAAGCCCGGCGCGCCAAAGCCCGGACCACCGAAACCGGGCCCACCGAAACCGGGCCCACCGAAACCGCCGAAGAATCCATGAGACATGGTTGCTTTCCTTTCTCGAACCATCAATCTCCTTGATACCAGCGGCCGCAGCGATGTCAACTAAGTTGATGGCTGGGAGGTGAAATCCCTGGAAGCGGGCGTCACTGCTGCTATCGTCCCTTGTTTATGCCAGGGGGATCGCGGCGACGGACCGGCGCGCGGGTCGTGATCGGGAACGTCGCGCGCGGATCGCGACGGCAGCATGCGGGCCACCCCACCGCGTGGTTTCATAACACCGTTTGCGAGAGTTGCCTGGGGAGATCGCGCCGAGCTTGACGAGCCGGCTTTAACGATTGGTGGTTTAGATGGATCGTCGCAGCATGATGTTGATGTCGGGCCTCGGCATGATCGGGGCTGCGATGCGCTTGCCGGGTGCCTGGGCCGCCCCATCGGGCCCTTCGGTGCCGGCCGCACCGGCGGCGGGCGGCGGCGGCTACATCTTCGCCGACGAGTTCGACGGCCCGGCGGGTTCGGCTCCCGATCCGGGCAAGTGGACCATCCAGACCTGGCAGGACGACGTGTTCCCGCCGGTCGCCGGGATCTACCGCGACGACCGCCGAAACGTGTTCCAGGACGGCAACTCCAATCTCGTGCTGCGCGCCACCCAGGAAGGTGACACCTACTACGGCGCCAAACTGCGCGGCAACTTCCGCAGCATGATCAACCAGACCTGGGAAGCGCGGATCAAACTGAACTGTCTGGAACCGGGCCTGTGGTCGGCGTTCTGGGGTGTGAACGAGGACCCGCTGCCGGACGGCGAGGTCGACCTTTTCGAGTGGTACGGCAACGGCTCGTGGCCGCCGGGCACCACGGTGCACGCCGCGTCGAACGGCAAGACGTGGGAGGGCAAGTCCATCCCCGGCATGGTCGACGGCAACTGGCACACCTGGCGAATGCACTGGGGCGAGGACGGATTCCAGTTCGCCCGCGACGGGGCGCAGTACTTCACCGTGCCGAACAAACCCATCCACGTCCACGGCGGCGCCCCGGACGACTTCCGGTGGCCGTTCAACAATCCCGGCTACTGGATGACGCCCATGTTCACCCTGGCGGTCGGCGGGGTCGGTGCCGGCGATCCGGCGGCGGCCACCTACCCGGCGGACATGCTCGTCGACTGGATCCACATCTGGTGACTAGCGCTGGGCTCTGAGCACCTGGACCAGGTTGAACTGCCAGCGCTCCACCAGGCGGAAGCCCAGGTCGTGCGGCACCGCGAAGGCGGTGCTCGCCCAATAGACCGGGCCCGGCGGCAGCGCCGGACCCTGTTCGTGCGACGGCTGCGACGGGTCGGCCTGCGTGATGATCCAGACGACGCCGCACTGGCTCAACGGTCCGGCCACCACCTCGGGGATCAGGTTGGTGTCGAACACGTCGTTGCGATCGGTCGCCCGCTGCCACAGCGTGAGGTCGATCAGCTTGCGATAGGCAGCCGGGCGCGCCGCCAGCAGCGGCCGCATCGGGGCCGGCATGAACGTCACCGTGTCGTTGACCAGTAGGCAATCGCCCGGTGCGGCCTTCGCGGTGATCAGGTCGGCGACCTGGCTGTAGTCCATACCGTATTTGGCATACGGGTTACGTTGCACCTGAACATAATTGGGCGCGGCGGCAACGGCGAAAAGACCGACGAGCGCCGCTGTCAGCCACGGCTTGGCGGCCACCGCGCCGGCGCAGACGCCCAGGATCAGCGCCAGCGCGGGCGCGGTGAAGCACAGGTAGCGCGGGGTGTAGATCGGATGAACCAGTGCCGAATACGTCACGATCGCGGCCGTCGGTGCCGCGAGCCACCCCGTCGTCAGCACCAGCAGCCGGCGCTGCGAATCCGCCAGACGCGCGGACCCGCTGAGCCACAACACGATTGCTGCGCCGATCAGCAACGCCGACAGCACGGCGAACGGCGGGCATCGTTCGAAATACTGTTGCATCACCACGTCTTCGATGGTGCGGTGGCCGATGGGTGCGACCCAACTGATCTGGTGTGCCTGCCCGGCGACCGTCATCAGGAACGGCAGCAGAGCGGCTACCGCCAACACCGAGGCAATCGCGAAGCCCGCCAAGGACGTTCGGGCGCGGTGGAAGACGCCGATGAACACGGCATACGCCGCCAGCAGCAGGGCAAGGTACGCGTCGAGCACGACCGAGCAGGCCAGCGCGACGGCATAGGCCAGCCACAGCCAACCGGTGTCGCGGCGCGCGGCGTAGATCAGCAGGACGGTGAGCCACACGGCGGCCATCATCGACATTGCGTACGGGCGCGCCTCGATGGCCGCCCACGTGGTCCGGGGCAGGATCGCGCAGAACAACCCGGAGGCCACCGCGACGGTACGGGACGAGAACTGCTTGCCCAACACGACGACGCCGGCGGCCGCCGCCCCCACGGCCAGGGCGCTGGGGGCGCGCGACCAGAACTCGGTGGGCGGGAAGACCTGGAACCACCCGTGCATCAGCAGGTAGTACAAACCGTGGACGGCGTCGACGTTGCCCAGCATGTGCCACATCTGGGTCAGTGACCGGCTGTAGGCGGCCGAAATGGTCGCGGCCTCGTCGTACCAGAATGAGGGCCGGGCGGCGCCGGCCAGGCCGACCGCGACGGCCAGCACGGCGACGAGCAGCGGATCCAGCGCCGCCGCGGCCGCCGGGCGGCGACCCTTCAGCAGGCCGCGGCGGCTCGGTGATTCTTCGGTGGTTTCGATGCTCACCGAACCGCCCGGGACGTCGCGGTTTGGCTGAACACACCGCTATGTTGCCAGAAGCGAACCGGGCGAACCTGGGGGCTCAACGCGCCGCTCATTCGAACGTATGATCGATCGATGGGTCCGCTCGCGTCGATCGGGTACAACGGCCAACCGGTCCGCAGCCCGTTTCGGGTGGTCCGTCCGGCGGTCGCGGTGCTGGTCGACCTGACGGTGCTTTTCCCGCGCGAGCCGCACCGCTCGGGCCGGTATCAGCCCAACGGGCTGCAGCTGCACAAGGTCGTCGAGGGGTGGCTGAGTTGCTGGGGCCTGTGCGAGCAGGGCGACTGGTGGGGGCTGGTGACCTATCCCGTCGCCTACGGGGCCAAGCGCCGAACGGTGACGCACTGGGTGCCCGCCTGGACGCTGCGCCGCAAAGGCTGACGGCCGCGGTGATGACCGCATGAGCGCCACGCCAATGCGATGATTGCTGCCCGTGGACGCAAGTTGGGCCTCGGTCCTGAGCAAACTCGTGGCGTTGGCGGCCGTCATCGCCCTGTCGCCGATCACGGTCATTCCCGCGGTGCTGGTGCTGCACGCGCCCCGGCCGCGCCCGGCCAGCCTCTCCTTTCTGGGCGGCTGGCTGCTGGGCCTGGTCGCCCTCACCGCCGCCTTCGTCAGCGGGTCGGAGTTGCTCAGCGGCTTCCACGCGACTCCGCCGAAATGGGCGGCCTGGGTGCGGCTGGCCTTCGGCGTGGCGCTCCTCGCGCTGGCCGCCTATCACTGGTTCACCCGGCATCGGCAGCGCAGCATGCCGCGCTGGATGCGGTCGTTCTCCACCCTGTCGCCGGCGCGCGCCGGGGTGATGGGCGCGGTGCTGGTGCCGGTACGGCCCGAGGTGCTGATCCTGTGCGCGGCCGCCGGCCTGGCCGTCGGCAACAGCACCCTGAGCGCCGGCGCCCAGGTGATTGCGGCCGCGATCTTCGTCGTGCTCGCCGCGTCGACGGTCGCCATCCCGGTCTTGGCCTACGTCGGCGCCGGGGACCGCCTCGATGATGCCCTGGAACGTCTCAAGGCCTGGATGGAGGCCAACCACGACGCGATGATGGCCGTCATCTTGTTCCTGATCGGGTTGATCGTGCTCTACAACGGGATTCGCGCGCTGGCCTGATCGGCGCGTTTCGGCCTCGCACCGGCACGGCAATGGCAGGATGCCGCCCATGGCAGGAAGCTGGGGGACGGTGCTGACCGGCCTCGTTCCGCTCGGACTGGTCATCTCGCTCTCTCCGCTCACGGTCATTCCGGCGGTGTTGGTGCTCCAGGCGCCGCGGCCGCGGCCGAGCAGCCTGGCGTTTCTGGGCGGCTGGTTGCTGAGCCTGTCCGCGCTGACGGCCATTTCGGTGGCGGCCTCCGGTCTGCTGGGCGGCTTGGACAAGGCGCCCCCGCGATGGTCGTCGTGGCTGCGCGTGGTGCTCGGTTCGGCGCTGATCGTCTACGGCATCTACCGCTGGCTAAACCGGCACGGCCAGGCCGAATCCCCGGCCTGGATGCGCTCGTTCGCCAGCATCACCCCGGCCCGGGCCGGGGTCCTCGGCGCGGTGCTGGCCGTGGTCCGCCCGGATGTGTCGCTCATCTGCGTCCCCGCGGGGCTGGGCATCGGCACCAGCGGGCTCGGCCTCGCCGGTGACTGGGTGGCCGCCGCCTTCTTCGTGGCCATCGCCGCTTCCAGCGTCGCCATCCCGATCCTGGCCTATGCCGCGGCCGGCAGCCGCCTCGATGACACGCTGGCACGCCTGAAGGACTGGATGGACCGCAACAACGGCGCCCTACTGGCGGCGGTCTTCGTGGTGATCGGCGCAATGGTGCTCTATCACGGGGTTCACGCCCTGTAACCACCGTCGGCCAGGCCCGCGTCCTCCTCGAACCCGTTCACCGCGCCAAAGGCCAACTCGCGGAACAGCTCCCGGCCGTAGCCGGTGAGCATGCCCAGATAGCCGCGGTCCGCCCACTGCGCGGCGTGCCGCTCCTCGTGGTGCAACACCCGATCCAGGTCGAGGCGACTGGCGCGGGGGGTGCCGGCCCGGTCGAGAAACCAGGCGCACCCGGACGAGACGATCCGGTGCAGCTGGCCGCCGGGGTCGGCGACCCTGCCCACGTTGACCAGGAAGATGTCGCCCCAGGTGGTGCCGCCGCGCTGGCTGAACAGCCGCTGGACCCAGTTGCCGCCCAGGCCCATGAGCATGCCGTTGGGGGTGGCGACCAGGCGCCCGCCATTGCGGTGCACGAACGCGACGTCGCGGCTGTAACTCCAGCGATTTGCCTTCTGCCGGGCCATGATTCGGGCCACCTCGGCGGCGCCGTAAGGGGTCGCCGGAAAGTCCGTGGGCCGCGCGCCCGGTTTGCCGTAGCCGGTGTCCGCGTTGAACACATAGGTCATCAGCGCGGCGTCGCGGGCCCGCGCACCGTCGGCGTAGGCGGGGATGAGGAAGAACGATTTGCCGTGCGGGTCGATGAATTCGGCCATGCCCTCCAGCACCCCAAAGCGCGCGGCGGTGATGCCGTGCCGGCGGGCGATCTCGGCGACGACGGGCGCGGCCACGCCGCGGCGATCGGCGTTGTCGCGCCATCTGCTGCAATAGCCGTGTGCGTCCATGTCTTCGGACCAATTTAGGGTGTAGCGAATGAACAGGGGGCCCTGGCAACGCGCACGCGGCATCAAACAGATCACCCGGGGACTGGGCACGCTGGATCGAGAGCTGTTCGATGCCATCGCCGAGACCGACACCCCGCTGCTGGACACGGTGATGCCGCCGCTGACCCGGGCGGCCGACCATTCCAAGCTGTGGGTGGCCATCGGCGCGGCGCTGCTGGCCACCGGCCGCCAAAGCGCGCAGCGCGGCGCGACCCGCGGCCTGGTGACGCTGGCCGCCACCAGCCTGGTCACCAATCAGGTCGCCAAGCGGATCCGCCGACGGCCCCGACCCGGCTACGAGCTGGTACCCCTGGTCAGGCAGGTCCGTCGCCGCCCGACGTCGAACTCGTTGCCGTCGGGGCACTCCGCCAGCGCCGCCGCGTTCGCCATCGGCGTGGGGCTGGAGAACCCGCCACTGGGCTTCGGCCTGGCGCTGCTCGCGGGGCTGGTCGGTCTGTCACGGGTGGTGACCGGCGCGCACTACCCCGGCGACGTCATCGCCGGGTTCGGCATCGGTTCGGGCCTGGCCGTGCTGGGCGGCCGCCTCGTCCCGCCGATCGTCGAAACCGCCCTTCCGCGAACGGAACCGCTTCGCGTCGCGGCCCCGCAGCGGCCCGACGGCGCCGGCGTGGTGCTGGTGATCAACCCGGAGTCGGGCAGCGGCACCGGGGCCCGGGTCGTCGACGAGGTGCGTGCCGCGTTACCAAAGGTGGACATCCGCGAACTGGGTCCCGACGACGACGCGGTGCAGGTGCTGCGCAACGCGGCCGAAGGCGCCGAGGTGCTCGCGGTGGGCGGCGGTGACGGCACCGTCGCGGCCGCCGCGGGGGTGGCCATCGACGCGGGGTTGCCGCTGGCCGTCTTTCCCGCCGGGACGTTCAACCATTTCGCCAAGGACATCGGCTGCGACACCGTGGCCAAGACGGTCGACGCGATCCGGCGCGGCCAGATGGCCTGCGTGGACCTGGTGTGCCTCAACGATTCTCAGATGATCCTCAACACCGCCAGCATCGGCGCCTACCCGGCGTTCGTGCGGCGGCGGGAGAAGCTCGAGAAGCGCATCGGCAAGCCGCTGGCCGGCCTGTACGCCATGCTGCGCACGCTGCGCAAGGAGCAGCCCGTGCGCATCCGCTACGACAACAAGACGCTGCTGACATCCCTGTTCTTCCTGGGCAATTCGCTGTATCTGCCGAGCGGGTTCGCGCCAGCGCGCCGGACCCGGATGGACGACGGCCTGATCGATGTGCGCATCCTCGAGGCCGGGCGGCACTGGGCGCGGACCAGAATCCTGACCGCGCTCGCCCTGGGGCGCCTGGAACGCAGCCCGCTCTACCACGAGCTGCAGGTGCCCGAATTCAGCTTCAGCGCCGTCGACGGACCCACGGTCATCGCCTGCGACGGCGAGGTCCGCGAGAAATACGACAAGGCCAGCTTCAGCGCGAAGTACCGGGTGCTGCCGGTGTTTCGGCCGCTGACCGGCGACTAGGTGGCTCCCTCGGTGAGGTCGCGCACCCGCGCGTAACGCGCCGCCACCTCGGGCGCGGGGTCCGCGGTGAATTCGGTGGTGGGCGGCGGATTCCACGCCGGCGGTCCGGGTGATCCGCTCAACGCCCACGCGGCCTGGCGCGCCGCGCCCAGCGCGACGTACTGGGCCGGGGCGGGGACCAGCACCGGCATGCCGAACACCGTGGGCGCGGCCTGGCGCAGCGCCCGCGATTGCGCGCCGCCGCCGACCAGCAGGATGCGGCGCACGGCGACGCCCTGTGCGGTCAGCCGCGCGAGGCCGTCGGCCAGTGAGCACAGCAGCCCTTCCACCGCGGCCCGGGCCAGGTTGGTCGGCGTCGCATTGGACCCCCGCAGCCCGTGCAGCGCCCCGGTCGCGTTGGGCCGGTTGGGGGTTCGTTCGCCCTCCAGGTAGGGGACCAGTACCAGCCCCGCGCTGCCCGGCGGCGCCGACAGCGCGAGGCGGGACAGCTCGTCGTGGTCGACCCCCAACATGGCGGCGGCCGCGTCCAGCACCCGCGCGCCGTTGAGGGTGCACACCAGCGGGAGGTAACGTCCGGTGCCGTCGGCGAATCCGACGACGAATCCCGTGTCATCGCGGACGGGATCCGCGGTAACGGCGGCCACCACTCCCGATGTCCCGATCGAGACCATCACGTCGCCCTCTTCGGCACCCAGGCCCAGCGCGGCGGCGGCGTTGTCGCCCAGGCCGGCGCCGAATGTCGTTGTGCCGCTGACGGTTCGGCCTGCCGGTCCGAGCACGCTCGGCAGCCCTGGGCGCCGGCCACGCAGGGCCAGTTCCAGCAGATCGGACCGGTAAGTGCCGGTGGCGGCGTCGTAGTAGCCGGTGCCGCTGGCGTCGCTGCGATCGGTGCTCAGCGCCGCGACGTCGGCGTCGCCGCGCAGGCGCCACGTCAACCAGTCGTGCGGTAGGCAGACCGCCGCGGTGCGGTCGGCGTGGTTTGGCTCGTGGTCGGCCAGCCAGCGCAGCTTGGCCACCGTGATCGCGGCCAGCGGCACGACGCCGACGGCCCGGGCCCACGCCCACGCGCCACCCAACTCGTCGACGAGTGCGCGCGCGGCGTCGGCCGAGCGTACGTCGTTCCACAGCAGCGCGGGGCGCACCACCCGTCCGGTTGCGTCCAGGCACACCATGCCGTGCTGCTGCGCGCCGACGGCGACCGCGTCGACGCCGTCCAGGCCACCCGCGGCCGCGATGGCCGCTCGGGCGGCGGATTCCCATGCGGCAGGGTCGATTTCGGTGCCGTGCGGATGGCCGGCGTGACCCTCGCGGACCACCCGGCCGGTGGCGGCGTCGCACACCAGCACCTTGCAGGACTGGGTCGAGGAGTCGACACCCGCGACCAGGGTCACGGTGCGTCGGCCCCGATCAACGCCCGCAGGGTGGCGCGTGCGCCGTGCCGGTACAGCGAATCCAACGCCCACACGTAGGCCTCGCGAAAGCGCTCCTGGTCGACGAGGTCGCCGAAGACCGAACGGTTGGCCAGGAATGCGACGGGGTCGTCGCGTTGCGAGCGGGCGAGCGGGACGAGGGCGTCGGCCAGGCGGTCCACCACCCCGATCGGCTCGCCCTGTTCGTCGACGCCCTCGGCGTAGCGCGCCCAGCTCGCGACGATCGCCGCGGACAGCCGCACCGCCCCACCGGTGCGCAGGTTGTCGCGCACCACCGGCAACAACCACTTCGGGATGCGGTCCGAGGATTCGGCGCACAGCCTGGCGACGGTGTCGCGGATGTGCGGGTTGGCGAAGCGCGGCAGCAGCCCGGCCCGGAACTCGTCGAGTCCCGGAATCCGCTGCAGCGTCGGCATGGCCTCCGAATCCATGTAGCGGGCAACGAATTCCGCGATCACCGGATCCTGGGCGGCGTCGTGCACCAGCCGGTATCCGGCGAGGTAGGCGAAATAACACAGGCCTTGATGCCCGGCGTTGAGCAGCCGCAACTTCATCGCCTCGTACGGCGCCACGTCGTCGACGAGTTGTACCCCGGCTTGATCCAGCGGTGGTCGGCCGTCGGCGAAGTGATCCTCGACGACCCACATGGCGAACGGTTCGGCGATCACGGGCCAGGCGTCGGTCACCCCGAATTCGGACTCCAGTCGCTCAAGCACGTCGGGCGTGGTCACCGGGGTGATCCGGTCGACCATCGAGTTGGGAAAGGTGGTCTTCTCGCGCATCCATTGCGCGAGTTCGGGATCGACCCGCTCGGCGTAGGAGGTGAACACGCGTCGGGCCACGTCTCCGTTGCCGGCGATGTTGTCGCAGGAGACGATCGTGGGGGAGGGCAGGCCGCGCTCGCGGCGCCGGTTGCACGCCTCGGCCACCAAGCCGAACACCGCGCTCAGGGGTGACTGGTAGCCGCCCTCGGTGATGGTGAGCGAGATGATCCGGGTGGCGGGCGCGGCCAGCAGCTCGATCACCGACTCGGGATCGTCGGGCGCATAACGATAATCGACGATCGAGCCGATGACCCGCGGTTCCCGCGTGCCGTCGGGGTGCTCGAGGATCAGCGTGTAGAGGTGGTCCTGGCCGCGCAGCGCGTCGCGCATGCGCTCGTCGCCCGGCAGCACGCCGACCCCGCAGATGCCGAAGTCGCGGGCGAGGCCGTCACCGAGCAAGCGGTCGATGTACATGGCCTGATGCGACCGGTGGAACCCGCCGACGCCGAAATGCGCTATGCCGACGCCGATCTGGCTGCGGTCATAGGTCGGGACCGGGATCTTCAGGCCGGCCAGGTTCCGTGCGCTCAGCTTCACTCGAGTGTCACCTTAGCGCGGACCGGGCTGCCGGCCACTAGTTCGCCGTCAGGCGTTGGGGCACAGGTCGCGCAGGGCGAAGATGACGACGTCGGCGGCCTGGCGGCCGTTGATCCCGCCGGTGCCCTGGTCGGCGTCCGAGCGTTGCAGCGCCAAGCCCTCCAGCTGTTGCGGAGAGGCGCCCCACGAAAGCTGCTGGCATAGGTCGGCGCCCATCTGTAAGAGCTCCGGGTCGCCGCCGTTGACGGCGTGGATGCCGGCGTTGTGCAGGTCGTTGATGAAGGCGGCCCCGTCGGCCCGCGCCGGGCCGGCACATAGGACCCCGGCCAGCAAAAGTGGGCCACTGGCCAGCGCCGCGCTCATCAACCGGCCATATCGCCTGCGTGCCGCCATCCAACCTTCTCCTTTATGTCTGTGCCCGATGCGGATGATGCACTTTTACACAAAAGTGCGACGACCCGCTGCGCAAAGAATTCGGGAGAGTGAATAGTCGGCGAAGAACGGCCGGCCGCTAGGCCGCCGAAGTGTGGTGGGTCGAGGTGGTCTCTAGCTGGGGCACAGATCGCGCATGGCGTAGACGACCACGTCGTTGGCCTGTTGAGCGCTGAGCCCGCCGGAGCCCTGCTGGTCGTCGGAGCGCTGCAGCGCCAGGCCTTCGAGTTGCGCCGGAGGAGCGCCCCACGATATTTGCTGGCACACGTTGAGGCCGGCCTGCAGCAGGGCGGCGTCGCCGCCCGTGACGGCGTGGACCCCGTCGCGGTGCATGTCATTGAGGAAACCGGCCGCGTCGGCTTGGGCTGGGCCGGCCCAGACGAGACCGGCGAGAAGCGGGCCGCCGAACAGGGCGGAACCGATGAACCCGGCGGCGAGACGACGTGGTGACATAGCCCCTTCTCCTCTTTTCGTCAACAGTTCTAATCTCGATGTTAACTTCTCCGTAACCTTCGAATCGATAACTGTTCACCAACAGTTTCCTGTGAACGACCTGCGCAGAAATAAAGTCCGTGAGATTCGAAGTCGGTCCGGCCACGCATCCGGTCGGCTCGGGTCCGGTCGCGTCGGGGCGCTTAGCACGCGGCAGCGGACGGGCACGCGGTTTCGCTGCAAAGGACACGCGCTCAGGTGCGCGACCGAGGGCACGAATCGCTGACTGCGGCTGCCGCGCAGGCGTATTCGCGCAGGTCGATCGGTGTATGCCGGGGCTGTTCCGATTCGTGACGCCGTTGTGACGTCACCATTTGGAAACGGCGCGGTGCGGCGTGGCGCGTGTCGCGCGCCGGCTGCTGACAATTGGCGCGGTCGTGAAAAGCGGCCTCGGTACGGCTAGGCGGGCCTGCTGCACCAAGTGATTGCGGAAATAGCTGAGCGTGAATAAAGGAGAGTTGACGCTGATGGCGATCGTCGATCGGTTCAACATCAAAGTAGTTGCCGGCGCTGGGTTGTGCGGAGCTGCTATCGCGTTGAGCCCCGACGCGGCGGCCGCCCCGCTGATTACGGGCGGCCACGCGTGCATTGAGGGGCAGTCAGGCGAGGTGGCGCCGGCCGCAGGTGGCCCTGCCGCGGGCGCCGGAACGGTGGCCGCGGGCGCACCGGCCGGTGGCGTATGCGCGGCGCCCATGACCGACATGTCCGGTGTGCCCATGGCGGTGCCGGGGCCGCTGCCGATCGGTGCGCCGGTGCCGATCGTGCCGCCGCTGCCCCTCGCTCCGCCGGTGCCGGTGGTGCCGCCGGTGCCCGTCGTGCCGGCCGGCGCGCCGCTGATCGCCCTGGGCGGTCCGGCGGCCGCCGGCGCTCCGCTGGAGGCGGCAGCTCCGATCATCGACATGTCCGGGGTGAAGGATGCGCCCGCCGGCCCGGCGCCCAGTGGCGGGCCGACGGCCGGGCAGCCGATTCGCCCCGGTCCTTCGGGCGCGAGCTGAGGCCGACTCAGCTTCGAAAACGGGCCGGGCCCGCTGGTGTTCACCAGCGGGCCCGTTCCTTATTCGCAGTGAAAAGAGTTCGGCCGCAGCATAATTAAAAGCTCCGCACCCGGCTGACGCCCGGGTGCGGAGCTTCGTAAACGGTGCCTGATTAGTCCTGGACGATCACCGGGTCGCCGACGTGGACGTGGTCGTAGTACCACTCGGCGTCATCGGGGCTCAGGCTGATGCAGCCGTGGCTGACATTCTCGAGACCCAGGGCGGGGACGGCCCACGGGGCCGAGTGCACGAACAGCCCGCGGCTGGTGATGCGGACGGCGTAGTTGACCGTCAGCAGGTAGCCGTTGGGGTCGTCGACGGGGATGCCGACGCTGCTCGAATCCATCGTCACCGCTTCCTCTTTGGCCAGCACGGTGTAGGAGCCGACCGGCGTCGGGTATTCCGGCCTGCCCATCGAGGCGGGCATCACGCCCTGCTCGCCGAAGTGCGGCCGGTGGTGCGGCGCGGGCAGCGACGTCGGCGGTCCCGCCTCGGCGCCGTCGATGCTGACGGTGAAGGTGTGTTCGGAGATGCTGGCGACGCCGATCACGGCGGGGCCCGTTTTGATCTCGGCGGCCGCGCCGCCCACCGTCAACGGAATCGTGCTGTGCGCCGGCCAGTATCGATCCGGCACCCACTGCACAACCTTGTTG
>NZ_LZKY01000042.1:0-871 GCF_001673055.1 Mycobacterium sp. 1245801.1 | reverse complement strand
TTCCAGGCCATGTCGAAGCGCTTGCGGGCCTGTTCGAATTCTTCTTGGGCTGCGGTGGAGCATCGGCCGGCAGCATGGAAAGCCTCTGCCAGTTGAGAGATCTGAAAAGGGCTACCGGCCTGCAAGCTCTGGTTGATCGCCCATGGGTCACCGCCGGCCTGAGCGATCAGACCGGCAACGCTAATCCATTTCAGCTGCATTGCACCGCCCGTAAAACCGCACCCTGTTCTTCTGGAGCAGCTATGACGCTACCCCGCTGGTAACCTCTCCACGCCGGTTCAAGCCGACGCTGCGGTGCAATTTGCCGCCGTTCGCTCGTCGAGCGCCTGATCGATCAATGTGGTACTGGAATGCCGTCGCAGAGTTATCGAGCCGCTAGGCGCGCTCGCGTCACCAGGCGGATTCGCCATCGATGGTCGCGAGGTCTCGCATGGGTAGAAAATTACGGGCGGACGCCGTTGGCCGCTATTCACTATGTACTAGCCTCGACGCAGCGCAGACACGGCTTCATCTCACTAGCGAATCCCAGCGACGTCAGGCCGGTCCGACGACGATCTGCCTCAAACCGATGCTGACGGCCGCATAAAGTCGGTGGTCTTACGCCAGCGATCAGTCACCTTCGAGATAAAGAATCTGCGCCGTTCGCCGGGGTGAAGTGAGCGAAGCGCTGCCTCGGCTTAGCATTCGGACATGCGCGATATCGAAGCGATTGACGCCGATCTGCAGTTGGTGTCGCGCGCTTGGTGCGCGGCTTTGGTGGCAAATGATCACGCACCGAGTACCACCCTGATCGACCAGCTTCGCGAGGAGCGACAGCAGTGAGGCGCTGCGTCCGGAACTGACATGACCGGATACCACTAGAGGTAGCGTC
>NZ_LZKY01000041.1:0-10979 GCF_001673055.1 Mycobacterium sp. 1245801.1 | reverse complement strand
GGGAGGATCCGGTCCACCAACTCACCCCGCTGAGTCCCAAAGATGGGACGTATGACCGGCCCGAATGTGCGGCCACGATCGCCATCGGCATCCCGGACGCCTACACGGTGACCCCGCTGGGTGTCGCCATGTCGGGATTTTTCGACCTCCAGAGTGCGGGCGGCCCAAGGGGATCCGTGCAATCCGTGGCCGCACATTCGGGCCGGTCATACGTCCCATCTTTGGGACTCAGCGGGGTGAGTTGGTGGACCGGATCCTCGCCCTTGAGATTCGGATCTCCGGCGATGTTCCTGACGTCGTCGAGGCTGGGCAGCAATCCGTCCAGATTTGCGGGCGCAACGGTAGGCGGTGGGGGCGGTGTCGTGGTGGTCGCCGTCGTCGTCGCGCTGGGAGCGGTCGTCGTGCTTGGTCCGGCACGGTGCGTCGGTGGACTGCCGGCCTGAGTTAACCCGACGGCCAATGCGACGACCGCCACCGCGATGAAGACGTACGAGAGCGTGACCCCTACCAGGGCACGATCGCGACCGCGCTGGCCGGTGCGCCGAATCTGTGAAAGTCCTACGTGCCCAAGAATCGCGCCGAGGGGTGCGAATACGAACGCGAACACCACCGACAACGTCGCCAGGACATTCGCCTCGTCACGCGGTGCGGACGGCGGCAGCGGCGGTGGCTGACCTTGCGTCGGCAACGAACCGCCGAATGGACGGGGCCCAAATGGGTTGCCCTGCCAGGGGTTGGTCATGGTTCAGCCCGGAATCTTGTCGAGGATCTGGTTGGCGACGGCCGTGGCGGTCTGGCGGGCACGGTCCACGTCGTTGCCGGTGTAGGACACCAGCAGATCGATCACGACGTTGGCCTTCGCGGCGATCGCATGCACCGACAGGTCATCGCGCGCCGCGGCTTCGATGGTGGTGATGCCGTTGCCGGCATCGATCGGCTCGTTGAGCGAGAACGCCACGGTGCTCTTATTGAGGAACGTGATCTTCACCGGCAGACCACCGCACTGGCGCCATGCCGACGACATCTTCGCCAGTTGCGCTTGCGCCGCGGCCGAATCCGGAAACGCCGCGATGGCAGCGTCAATCGACCTCGTGTTGGCTGGGTCATCCCGGTCGGCGAAGACGGGCATGTAGTAGTTGACGAGGGCTCCGACGTTGTACAGGTCAGGCACGCCGGCATATAGAGCGCCGCGGCATTCCGGACGGTCGGTGGTTTGTCCGCCGGCCGCAACATCCTCGGGCCGGCGCAGAATCACCGCCTGTATCAGCTTGTCGTCACCGGTGATGGCTTTGGCGTCGGCGAGAGTGGGCACCAGCCGTGCCAGATCGGACGGCGTGATCGCGGGGCCAGCAGGCGGGGAAGCCGTGGTGGGGGCGGCGGTGCGGGCGGCAGGGCTGTCGGGCCGGGTGAGCCACACCACCAAAACGCCGACCACCACTGCGATCACCACGTACGACAGCACCGTCCCCACCAGAGCACGGTCGCGGCCGCGCTGACCGGTGCGCCGAATCTGCCGAAGCCCGAGGTGCCCCAGCACCGCCCCGACGGGGGCGAACACGAACGCGAACACCACCGACAACGTCGCCAACGCGTTGACCGGTGGGCGGTCCGGAGGTGGCACCGGCGCCGCATACACCGGAGGCCCGGGCGGGACACTTCCGAACGGCGTAGCGCCAAACGGATTGTGCTCGAACGGGTTCTGAGGTGGGTTGGTCATGTTCGCCGCGCCGAAACCTAAAGCACGCCGAAACTCGAGGTGACCCAACGGACCGGGTCGACGCACCGGAACGGCGCGATGCCCCGGGCGTGCAGTCGCTGCCCGCTCGGTGGCTGGCCGAGGGCCGAGACGACGAAGAAGCGGTGCCTCAGCCGCCTTGGGGTGGATGGGTTTTCGACGCCGGCGATGATGGATCCGGCGTTGAGCCGGGTCAGCAGGCTACGCACCTCTTCGTGCAGCAATTGACCGTCGTTGTCGTCATAGAGCACCGAATCCGAGGGATCACGCAGATACGCGGCGCCGGCGTTGGACATCACCATGCTCCACTCGGAGCCATCGACGTCGCGCAGCGCCCGCAGCGCGTCGAACTTCGACAAGATGACCGCCAGCCGTGGTTCGCCGGACCCGATGGCCATCATCACGTTGTTGAGCACGCCGCCTGGATCTCCCCCGCTCACCATCTGCGGGGGCAGCAGGTCCTGGAGCTGATCCCGAATCGATTGCACCCGAAGCGGATCGAACATGAAGAACACGGCCTCGGCGTTGCTGAAGAACCGAAACGGCGGGGAATGCAGGTTGCCGGACTCCATGTCCTCGCCGGCGACGTCGCGCAGCACCAGGTAACGCTGCACCCCATGCCAGGTGCCCAGGCTGAAAATCAGTGGCTCGCGCTGCGTGGACGTCTGGGTCATTATCGTCGGCGTCGGCGGGATCAGGCCGCGCTGCACGAACAGCGGTGTCTCGTAATGGGTTGTGTAGGCGACGGCCGTCGAGCGCGTCGCGGGCGCCATCGCGAATCCGAGGTGTTCGCACAACAGCTGCAGTTGGCGAACCAGCACGGCGATGTAGAGGCTCTTGCCGGTCGCGCGGGCCCCCGCCATCGCAATGCAGTACGCCTGGCCTTCGCGCCATCGATCGGGCAGCGTGAAGTGGCACACCGGGCAGATCTCGAGGACGGGACCGCGCAGCGCCTGGGCGGCAATGTTCGGCGGCGGCGGGCCGTTGTACCCGGGCGGACGATCCCACCGGAACATCGGCCCGATGTCGGCCTTGGCGCCCAGGAACGCCGAGCCGACCTCGTCGTGATAGCGGGGTGCACCACTGGTGGGCGCCAGTGTCCACAAGTGGTGGTCGGGATCCAAAAGCGCAAAGCACCGTGGGCATTTGGTCAAAATCGCCGGGATTGCGGGCGCGGTCATGTGAGGGCCCGAACAAGCCCGGCGGTGATGTCATCGAGCACCTGCGGATGCGCGAGCAGTTCCGCGGCCGCGTCTTGCCCCGAGCGCGGCGCCGGCAGCCGCGGTCCGGCGACCCGGCGGTCATCGGACAGGGTGATCAACGCAAAGCCGCGCTGCACGCCGCTGACCGGGAAGTCCGAACAGGCCACGGTGGCGATGTCGGTGCGCAGCCGCGACCAGCGCGCGCCCGCCGACCATCGCGGCTGTAGCTTGCGCACCGCTTCGGCGAGCCCCGCACCCGGCCCGGCGGCGTGGTTTTCCGCAGCGATCTTGGTGACGTCGGCTCCGACGAGCACCGCGGCCACGTCGCGGATTCCGAGGGCGTCGGCTACCCCCACCGCCACGTCGGTGGCCGCCGCCGCGCTGCCATCGGCGAACCAGGGGCGCATCGACGCCGAACTGTTCAGTGCGACAACGAGTTCAGCGTGGGCCTGCTTGCGGTCCCGGCCGATGAGACGCCGCGCCGAGGTGCGGGCCGCGGCCGCCAGCGGGCCCAGCGCCGTGTCGGCCGCGGCGGTCACGGAGACCTCGATGTGGTGGCCGGCCGGGCGCAGTTCGGCGAACACCACCGCGGTGTCGCCGCTGACGTCCACCGGGTCGAACAGCACCTGGACGGGGTCGGCATCGTCGGGCACATCGTGGGCGATCGCGAGATGCACGACCGTGCCGGCGCCGAATTGTGTTGTGAAGGCGGGGCGCACGGCGATGGTGACGGGACCGGTCAGCGAGGGCAGGACGACATGCTGGGGGCTGGAGCGCACCACGGCCTGACCCGGCGCGCCCTGTATGTCGAGGGCGGCGTCGTGTACCGCACCGCTGATCGAGACCGACAGCGGCCCGACGGGTATGTGGGCGCGCTGATTACGTGCGGTCAGGGCGTAGATCGGCATCAGGGGTTCCTCCACATCGGAGCCGGCGGGGTAGCCAGCGGCGCTTGCCCGTCGGAGCGGCGGGCCAGCATGGCGCTCAGCAGCTTCCGGTATCGCCGCGGCGGCGCTGCCTCGTTGCTGCCGGCCATCCGCATCATCGTCGCGAGCACCGCCTCCTGGTTGTCTTCGCTGAACTGCCGGCCTAAGGTCAGTGCGGCGGCGGCCGAGGCCAGCACAGCATCGACGGCATCCGCCGGTTCGGCGGCGTCGGTGCGCAACAGGCTGGCCGCCAACACCTCTGTGGCCGTGACGATTTCGGCATCGGCGAGGGCGACCAGTTGCTCGGCGGCGGCCCCGGCCACCGCGCGATCGGCGGCCAGTTGAGCCGCGAGCACGGGGCGTGGCTGTCCGGCGATCACGCCCAGGGCCGCCAGCACCGTCACCCGCGCCGCGCAGTCGGCGTGCACCCGCCCAGGGCCGATCTCACCCAACGCCGTATCCCACAGCCCGCAGTACGCCCGCTGATGGGTGCTGATGTAGCCGCGCTGCACCCAGGACGCCGGGCTCACCGCGCGCAGCGCGGCACTTGCCACCGCGAGGTCATCGTTGTTGGCGGCGGTGATCTCGTCGGCCAGCCGCAGCAACGACTCACTGTCCGGTGCCCCCAGCAGCGTCGGCAACAGCGCCGCGGTGCTCAACGCGGCTCCGCCCGCCGCCAGCAATTGCGCCGGATCCCACACGTGACGGGCCGCCAGCTCGTCGCGGTATGGGGATCCGTTCGCCGCGAACCACCACAGCTCGGCGAAGCTGTCCGCGTCACTCGGATGGCGCTCGGCGCGCATGCCGCACACCGCCGCGCGGGTCCACGTCGCATCCCACGGCTGCGCGGCCAGCAGCTCGCCCGGCGTGGGCATGCTGGATCCGTCGGCCAACCAGTCCAGCACGGTGTCGCTGATCGCCGACGCGCCTTCCCAATTCAGACGCAGCGTCGCGGCGGCCGCGGCGAGCCGGGTTTCCGGGCCAAGCCGATGCGTCAGCCGCCGGGCCAGCGTGGGCCCCGCGTGCGGGTCGGCCAGCTGGGCCGCGACCCGATCGGTCAGGGCCTGCGTCAGGCGGTCGTCGGCGACGCCCGCCCGCAGCAGCAGATCGACCAGCTTGAGCAGTCGTTGCGGGTCAGCGGTGGCGCCGGTCCGCTGCAAAGCCGGCCCGAGGGCGGCCGTCAGCGGCTCCGGAACCGGACGGCCGTGATAGGTGTTGCGGCCCAACGGAATCGGACCCAGTTGATCCAGCCAGGTGTCGTCGTCGATCGCCCGGCACAGGTAGGTCAGCGTGGCGTGCTCGCCGGCGAAGCCAGGTAGGTGCTGTTCGGCTGCCTTCCAGGCATCGGATGTAGTCTGGCCGACGAGCGCCGAAAGCGCCTCGTCGACAAGGCGTTCGGTCGGTGATCCGGGGGCGATGCCCGCCGGCGAGTGCGCGGTGATGATCGCGTTCGCTTCGGGATGGGCGGCGGAGAAATCCTCGTCGGCGGCGATCGTGACGGCCAGGGGCCAGGCCGGGTGCAGGTCTCGATCCTGGATTTGTGCGGCGCGGTGGTCGAGTTCATCGAGCACCGCGAGGGCTGACTGCGGATCAAGCAGCACTTCCTGTGCCATCACCGACCAGGCGGTGACCTCGATCGCCTGGCCGGCAGCGGTCCGATGCGGATCGCCACACAACTCCCCGAGCGATAGCGTCGCGGTCTCGTCGATGACCACGAAACCGGTTGGGACCGTGTCCAAGTCAGCGATGGGCACCGCGGCCAGGTGCGCGATGGCGTGCTGCGCCGGACCGAGCTGGTCGGCGCGATCGAAGGTGCTGAAGTTCAGGGTGGCCGCGGTTCCCGGCGACATGAGGAAACTCACCAGGCCGATCCACTGCGCGGCCGAGTCAACGGAGACCGCGCCCAACACCACGGGTGCGCCCCCGTCGAGCGCGGCCGCCACCGCGTCCAGCAATCCGAGCAGGGTGCCCACCCGCCAGGTGCTGGTGTCCAGGGCGAACGCGATCGCGGTTTCTCGGGTGACGACTTGCGCCGCGCCCGGCGGATCACCGGGCAAGGTGGCCCGAGCGACGGCCGCCGCACCGAACGGACGTAACCACGCCGGCGAGCCCCACCGCTGGATTGGTCGCAGCCGCGGCGCCGAATCCGGTGCCCTGTCCAGCAATACGTGCGCGAACACGTTGCCCGGCCGCCCGGTGCTATCTGCACCCGCGGCGACGGTGTGCCAGTAGCCCGCCGCATCGCTGGCCCATCGGCGGTACTCGAGGCGCCGCGGCGCCGCGTCCAGCTGTTCCGGAGTGGGATAGTCGGGCAGCGGCGTCACCGGCCGAAAGGCGGTGCGGACACCCGACGCCAAGCGCTGGGTTTCCTCCGCCGACAGCTCCCCGACGGTCTGCTTGACCTGCCAGCCCCCCGCGCCTCCCGGCTGGTCAAAGCTCGTGTAGGCGAGTTGGCCGTAGCGCGGCGTCATGGTGCGCCCACGCTCAGGCGGAGGCTGTGCACGGGCGGGTCCAGGAGCGCGATGGTGCGCAGCCGCGCCGCCGAGGGCGTGTTGACGAACAACCTGATCCATCCGCGCCGGCCCCGCAGATCGGCGGCCCACGGCTCGGCGGTTCCCGCGGTGGTCAACGCCGACCACCGCAGTTCCTTGGACGGCGTGGCCGCCAAGCCACCCTGCGCGTCCAGCGGTGCCGCGTCGAGCGCCTCGCCATCGGTGGGCGACAACGGAATTCGATCCGGGTGGTTGATCAGCACGAACGCCGGCGACCCGGGCACGTCGTATTCGGACCGCATATAGATGGTGGCGTGCGACGGTTGCCCCGCCGGGTCGCGGCTCAACTGCACCGCGTATTGCAGCCGCAGCAGGCCGGCGTACTCGATGCTGCGGACGGGCCCGATGGCGCGGCGGCCGGCGGAGAAGGCCACCGGCGCCAGATGCAGGGAACACCCGCTCACCGGGAGCTTGCCGTTGGGCAGTTGCAGGCCGCCGTACTTTTCGTATTGCTCGACGGTGATTTCGTAGGACGTGCCGGTCAGCCCGTTGCGCGGGTCGTAGCCCTTGGGCGCCAGGTACACCACGACGACGGCGGCGCCTTGCGGCCAGTCGAATGTCAGGACCTGCTTGTTGCAGTACTCGGCCAGTTCGACGTCGCGGATGGCTCCGGTGCGTACCGAGCAGAAGGTCTTGCCCAGCAACGCACGTCCCGCCAGCACGGTGACCGGGGTGAAGTAGGCGCGACTCCAGTCCGTCGGCCAGGACACCCCCGACATCGTCGACCGCGGCCGTCCATCGGGGCCTGGCTGCTCGCTAATCGGTTGTGTCAAGCGCAAATCCGGGGTCAGCCCGATCTGCTCGAGCGCCGCCTCGGGCAAGTCGTTGGCCTCGGCCCCGGCCGCCGGACCGGTCTGGCTGCGATAGATCACCACTTCACCCGCGGCCGGCGGCTTCCAGGTGAGTTCGAAGCCCTCGGCCGACCCCGGTGCCGACGTCACCATCAGGTCGGTGACCGGTGTCAGGACGGCGGCGATTTCGACGTCGGCCTCCACCGCCGCCGCCAGCCGCAGCACGCCGTTGATCGGGACGGCCGCCCGAATCCGGTACAGGTAATGGCGACCGGGAGCCGGGTCGGAGTCCACGAATCCCGCCCGATTGTCGCGGTCGAGCAGGATCCGATGCTGCGGACCCTCACGACCGGCTTCCTCGACCGGCAACCGGGACACGAATACGGCGCTCACCGCCGAAGGCACTGTCCAGCTGCCGATGACCTTGCCGTTGTCCTGTCGAACGACGCAATCGCGCACCGGGCTGACCGCGACACCCTCGGCGTGCTTGATGGGTTGCGCCGCAAGCGCTTCCGCGCGGGTCGCACCGACGTTCGCCCAGACCTGGTAGTAGCGCACCGCCGCGGCCGAGGGCAGCGGGTCGGCCGCGGTGATCGCCGTGGTGGCCGCCACCAGCCGGGCCCGATCCGGGGAATACGGCGCGTTGTCCTCCTGAGCGACCAGCCGGTAGATCACCACGGCCTCCCCGCCCGGCAGGAAGGGGGTCCAGGCCAGCTCGCGGCCGTCGACGTCGTCGCGGGATGGTCTGACGGTGACCGCGGCCAGCGGGCCGGTCTGTTCGCCAAAGGTGTAGGCGGCGAAATCGCTGGGGCTCAGCGGTGGTTGGTCGCCAGCCCCGCCGTCGGCCAGTGCCGCCGCGCCGGTCGGCTCACCGTCGGGTTCCACCGCGGACAGGCTTCCCGGGCGGTGATGGCGGCCCGGCGATGATTCCGAGTCCACCTCGGCCAGCACGGCCGCCAGCTCCTCGGCATAGTCGGCGACCGATCCGGGCAGCATCGCCCGAATCTGTTCCACGTCAGTGCGTCCGGAACGCAGTATCAGCCGCAGGTGGGTTTCCTTGAACCCCGCCTTGGACACCGCCCCGGAGTCGATGAGGCGTTGGCGCCACGCGATCAGGGCGTTCAGGCGGGGGTCGTCGGCGTCGCCGGCGTGCTGCGGATCGGGCATGCTAGAACACCAAATCCCCGCCGGGCGGCGCGTCGCGGTGCTCGGTGTGCGTGATCACCGCGGTCTTCTCCGTTTCGAATCCCGACGCGGCCGCCAGCGGCACCTCGAAGAGGGTGAAGTCATAGGGCGCCAGGCCGTCGCTGGCCTGCACCACCGTGGCCCGGAAACCCAGGCCGGGCCGGGCGATCGTGGCGGTATCGATGGCTACCGCGCAGCGGCCCGCGGTCATCGCCGCATCGGTGAACACCGAGCCATCGAAGGGGGCGGCTTGTCCCGGCCGGTGGTCGACCAACCCGGCCGCGAACTGCTCGGAGCCCACGTGCTGGCCCATCGCGGGCGCCAACACCGCACCGGTGAGCGCCGTGCCCACCCGGTCATCCTCGGCGAACATCTGCTCGACACGCTGCCACAGGGCGTCGGCGCCGGTGGAATGCACCTGCCCGGAAGCCACCGCCGCCGACCACTGATCCAGACCCGAGGACGTCCGGAAACCCGGCATGCGATAGAGCATTTCGGGGTCCTCGCGCAGTCGGCCCGCCGCCTGGGTGACCATCTCCTGCCACGGCTTGGTCAGCCAGCCGAGCGCGTAGAGGCGGCGCTGGATGGCGTGTGCCGCGTCGTCGGCACGCTCCGCGCCGGGATCGGCGACCCCGACCTGTGCGCAGCGCGGTAGGCCGTCGGAAATCAGTGGTGCGGCCGAGCGCCCCGCCGGAGCGGGCCCGAAGGGCGCGCGCAGCACCGGCCCCAGCACGCGACACCAGGACAGGTATTGGCCGTAGGCGGTGGACAGGCGGCTGACATCCTGCAGGGCGGTCTGCAGATTCGCCTGCATCATCTCGAGCTGATTCTGTTGCGATTTCCGCAGATTCATCAAGGTGAACATGTCGCGCTGGGCGAACAGGAACAGCGTCAGCGACACCGCGATGTAGAGGCCGACGAGTATGCCGCCGGTGATCAACGTGTATTTCCACCCGGTGAACCCGGCGACCGCGATGCCGACCAGGACGACCAGCACACCTAGCGTCGCCCAGGTCAGCGTGGCCAGGATGGTGCCGATGGCCTGTTGGCGGGCGCGCACCTTCTCGTCGATCGAGATCTCGCTGGCCGCCCGCTGGATCTGTTCGGCGATTTGCGCCACCTCGGTGCGGGCCCGCCCCAGGAAGTCGGCCAGGATCGATCCCGCCTGCCAGGCATAGCTTTTCGATGCGTGCTGCTGCCAGCGCTCCAGCTCGGTCGACGCCCCGCGGGCCTCCACGCCCGCGGCGGGATCGGAGTAGGCGCGTTGCAGCCGCTGGCGCAGATCGGCGGCGCCGAGCACGTCGGCCGGCTCCAGGTCGGTGACGCCGATCACCGCGGCCAGCGATGTCGGGATGGCCGTGAACCGATCCGCGCGACTGGGTACGACGTCGGCGGCGTTGGCCAGCACACCGACGCCCGCGCCCACCTGGATCGGGTCGAGCCCCTTGGCGCGGCGCCCGCCGTCGGCAAGGGTCAGCGCGCCGTTGACGAAGTCGATCCACAGCGGGCTGAGATCCTGGTGCGCCAGTTGCGCGTTGGCCGCGGATCCGCCGATCGCCGCGTTGAGCGTGTCGGCGCTGCGGCCGAGGTCCTGCCAGTCGGCGAGCTGACTGCTGGTGACCACCGAGAACGCGGATTCGCGGCCGCCGAACACGGTGCCCTGCACCGTCGAGGCCAACACCGCCGATACCGACCCCTTGACCGCCGACAGCCACGCCGACGGGGCGTTACGCAGGGCCCCGCCCATGAAGCGCAGGAACATCTTCAGCGCCGCCCAGATCGAAATAGCCTGCGTGGCAACGTCGTCGGCGCCCATCCGCGGCCCGCGAAGCACGTCGCGGTGTTTGGTCCACAGCGCGCGGGCCATCGTCTGGGTGGCCGCCGAAACGTCCTCGACGTAGAGCACGGGCACCTGGCCGCCGTGCGGCAGCGGCAGCCGTCCGGCCGGATCGAACAGTCGCGCGCGCAGCCGACGTTCCACGTCGGCGGTGTCCAGGCTGCGGTAGAACGCGCGCACCGCACGCAACGTCTGGCCCGGCAGGATCTCCACACTGTCGAAGGGGGTCTGCTGCACGTCGGCCCACAATCCGGCCACCGCGGCGACCACCGGCGCGGCACGCTGGGCCAGATCCAGCGGTTCGGCCAGGTGTCCCCACGGCACCGCGCCCAGCCCGGGCGCCGGCGAATCCTCCGGTGCGATCAGCAGGTTGTGCCAGCCCTCCACGACCACCGACGCGCTGAGCTGACTGGCTCCGGCCCGCCCACTGGTGAGCAACATCCGCAGCAGCGTCATCCTCGCTCCCCTGGCGGTGCTGCGCACCACTTGTTCGACGAACTGCTCGGCGGCCAGGGGCGCCCGCTGATCCGCCGGAGCTTCGAGCGGAACCAACACCGCCACCCGGACCCGGTCGTAGGGCTTGGCGGTCAATACCTGCTGCAGCACAACGGTTTCCGACCGCCCGTCGCGGACCATCGTCGCCGTTGTGGCTGGCCCGCGCGCATCGCCGGCGTCCACCCAGACGAAGACGCCCAGCAGTCCCGCGGCGGAGTAATCGCACAGGACACCGAGCAGCTCGTCGGTATGCAGG
>NZ_LZKY01000040.1:0-780 GCF_001673055.1 Mycobacterium sp. 1245801.1 | reverse complement strand
CGACGTCAACGTCATCGGGATCACGCTGAGCCGCAATCAGTTTGAGTACAGCAAGAACAAGCTGGCCGGATTGCCGACCAGCCGCAACATCGAGGTGCGGTTGCAGGGCTGGGAAGAGTTCGAGGACAAGGTCGACCGGATCGTCACGATTGGCGCCTTCGAAGCTTTCAAGATGGAGCGCTATCCCGCATTTTTCGAGCGCGCCTACGAGATCCTTCCCGACGACGGCCGAATGCTGTTGCACACCATCTTGACCTACACGCAAAAACAGCAGCACGAGCGCGGTGTTTCCATCACGATGAGCGATATCCGATTCGCTCGATTCATCGGCCAGGAAATTTTCCCGGGTGGACAACTCCCGGCGCAGGAAGACATTTTCAAATTCGGCGAGGCGGCGGGCTTCACGATCGAGCGGGTGCAGCTGCTGCAGCAGCATTACGCGCGGACCCTCAACATCTGGGCGGCCAACCTGGAGGCCAACAAGGACAAGGCGGTCGCCATCCAGTCCCAGGAGGTCTACGACCGGTACATGAAGTACCTGACCGGCTGCGCGAAGTTGTTCCGTGCGGGCTACACCGACGTCAATCAGTTCACGTTGGTCAAGTAGGGCGGGACAAGTCGGCCCCGAACGGTGAACCGTTCGGGGCCGATTGCTTTACTGGGCCGGTTACTTCTCCAGCGTGAATTGCCCCACATTGGTGACACCCTTGCGGAAGAAGTTCTCGCAGCCGGTCAGGTAGTGCATGTACTTGTCGTAGACCTCTTCGGACTGCAGGGCGA
>NZ_LZKY01000039.1:0-1220 GCF_001673055.1 Mycobacterium sp. 1245801.1 | reverse complement strand
GCCGCACTCATAGCCCTAGCAGCAGGGTTATGGGTGCGGCGAACCACCTGGTTCTACAAGTGGGAAAGTGCCGCCACCGTTAACCTCGCCGGCATCCTGGTCGGTCTCGTCTGCATGATGCCTTTCGCTACGCCGACGTTCGATTGTTTGCACCGCGTCACCGGGGTTTGGAACCTTGAGGACATGGTCGGCCACATCGCATCCCTGACCGGGATCACCGTGTTCGCGTACGTCACGCTCAACCGCCTTGAGTTGACGAACGCGGCCCAGTGGCGGCACTGGCGGCTCGAGCTGCCCGCCACGTTCGTGCTGCCCACCCTGGTCGGCCTGTTCGTGCCGGGATCGCCCGACCGCCACGTGCGCGACTTGTTCACCGAGCCGCCGAACGCCTGGCTCGCCGCCTACTGGGTGGTGCTGTCCGGGGCGGCGTTGTGGGTGCTCGGGCATCTGCTGTGGGCGTTGGCAATCATTGCGCGCTACGACGCCGATTCGTCGACCATGGCGAAAATCTATCTCGCTGCGGTGTCGGTGAACTGCTGGGCTGTCGTCGCGAAGCTACTGTCGATGGCCCTGCCGGGTTTGGGGTTGGAAACCGCCGCTTGGGTATTGATCTGCGTGTCCACGGTGGGGTATGTGTTGGCCGCGATGTACGGGATGCGGCAGATTAAGCGGTGGTTGGCGTGGCCGCCGCCGCCGCCGAAGCAGAAGCAGTGGGTGCCGCCGGCGCCCCCGGATGGGGCTGTGGCCTGAGCCGAGAACGAACTCTTATGTCACCTTCGCGCGTTCCTGGCGCACCGGGCAGTCGATGTCGTGACCGCTGGTGCACCACACAAGCGGGTGCCCGTGACAGTTGGCGCAATAGCAATTGCACACGGTTTCTCCTTGCCGATAACTTGGGGGATTTACGTCAACTACTCGTCGGCGGCCGTGTCGTCCAGAAACCAGTTGATGTCGGACGTTGACGGCTTGGTGATTCCCTCGTCGCTCATAAACTCGACGAATTGTCTGAGCAGTTCAAACGCTGCAGCTCTGTTCATCGCTGATAATTCCTATCCCTTACGTTAGGTCGGGTTCGCTGCCGACGTACTCGTCGGTGATCGCGTTCCAGTGGCGCAGCACGCCGTCACCGTCGCGGGTGACGTAGGTCCCGGTGCTGGCGAGCTGGTCGATGATCTCGCGTCGCGGTTCGTCCACCGTTTCTCCTTGCCGTTAACTTGGGG
>NZ_LZKY01000038.1:0-2131 GCF_001673055.1 Mycobacterium sp. 1245801.1 | reverse complement strand
GTCCGGCAATCTCTTTCGGGGCTTCGGACAGGCTCATCCCTTCACCTCTCGGGGTAGGCCGAGCACCCGCTCGGCGATGATGTTGCGCTGGATCTCGTTGGACCCGCCGTAAATGGTGTCCGCGCGAGTGAACAGGAACAGCCGCTGCCATTCGTCGAACTCGCCGTCGGCCAGGGTCAGCCCCGGCTTGCCGATGACGTCCATGGCCAGCTCGCCGAGGTCGCGATGCCAGTTGGCCCACAACAACTTCGACACGTTGTCCTGTCCGGGCTGCTCGACATCCATGGTGGCCAGCGCGTAGCTGCGCATGGCCCGCAGCCCGGTCCACGCCCGGGTCAGCCGCTCGCGGATGAACGGGTCCTCGGCGGCGCCGGTCCGCTGGGCAAGCTCGGCGAGGTTGGAAAGCTCACGGGCGTAACGGATCTGCTGCCCGAGCGTCGAGACCCCACGCTCGAAGGTCAGCGTCCCCATGGCGACCCGCCAGCCGTCGCCGGGCTCGCCGACCACCAGAGAGGCCTCGGTGCGGGCGTCGTCGAAGAACACCTCGTTGAATTCCGCGGTGCCGGTGATCTGGACGATCGGGCGAACCTCCACGCCCGGCTGATCGAGCGGGACCAGCAGGTACGACAGGCCGGCGTGGCGCTTGGAACCCTTTTCGGTGCGCGCGACCACGAAGCACCATTGCGACAGGTGGGCCAGCGACGTCCACACCTTCTGGCCGTTGATCACCCACTCGTCGCCGTCGAGTTCGGCGGTGGTCGCCACGTTGGCCAGGTCGCTGCCGGCACCGGGCTCGGAGTAGCCCTGGCACCACAGCTCGGTGACGTCGAGGATGCGCGGCAGGAAGCGCTGCTGCTGTTCGGGCGTGCCGAAGGCGATCAGCGTGGGGCCAAGCAGCTCCTCGCCGAAGTGGTTGACCTTGTCCGGGGCGTCGGCCTTGGCGTACTCCTCGTAGAACGCCACTCGGTGCGCGGTGGACAGGCCGCGGCCGCCGTGCTCGACCGGCCAGCCGAGGCACGTCAGTCCGGCCGCGGCGAGGTGCTGGTTCCATGCCCGGCGCTCCTCAAACGCCTCGTGCTCGCGTCCGGGCCCACCGAGGCCCTTGAGAGCTGCGAATTCGCCGACCAGATTGTCGGCGAGCCACTGCCGGACCTCCGCCCGGAACTCCTCGACGTCCTGCATGCCCTGTAGGCTAACCTACCAAGCACTTGCTTTGTAGCTCGGTGACGATGCGCGCCGCGGGGCGGCGTGAGGAGAAACCGGGCAATCAAAATCGCGTCAGCGCCGCTACAGGAGCATCCCATGACCAACGATCCGCGCACGGTGCCCGCCGCGCTGGATCGTTTCGCGAGCCGGCTGCCCGATCACGACGCGCTGATCACCGACGAACGATCCTTCACCGCCGCCGGCCTGCGCGACGAGGTGCACCGCGCGGCCGCCGCCCTCATCGATCTCGGCGTGCGGGCGGGCGACCGGGTGGCCGTCTGGTCGCCGAACACCTGGCACTGGGTGGTGGCCTGCCTGGCAATCCACCACGCCGGGGCCGCGATGGTGCCGCTGAACACCCGCTACACCGCCGCCGAGGCCAGCGACATCCTGGCCCGGACCGGCGCCCCGGTGCTGTTCGGCATGGGCCGCTTCCTCGGCCACGATCGCCTGGCCGACCTGAACCGCGCGGCGCTGCCCGCGCTGCGGCACATCGTGCGGATACCGGTCGATGCCGACGATCCTGTTCCGGCGACCTGGGACGAGTTCATCGCGCGCGGCACCGACCTCGACGCGGTCGCGGCTCGCGCGTCCGCCGTCGTCCCCGATGACGTCAGCGACATCCTGTTCACCTCCGGCACGACCGGACGCAGCAAAGGCGTGCTGTGCGCGCACCGGCAGTCGTTGTCGGCGTCGGCCTCCTGGGCGGCCAACGGCAAGATCACCAGCGACGACCGCTATCTGTGCATCAACCCGTTCTTTCACAACTTCGGGTACAAGGCCGGGATCCTGGCGTGCCTGCAGACCGGGGCGACGCTGATTCCGCACCTGACCTTCGATCCGCTGCGCGCACTGCAGGCCATCGAGCGACACCGCATCACCGTGCTGCCCGGGCCGCCCACCATCTACCAAACCCTGCTCGACC
>NZ_LZKY01000037.1:0-6610 GCF_001673055.1 Mycobacterium sp. 1245801.1 | reverse complement strand
CATCGGGCTCCTCCAGATACGACAGCGACGGCGCGAACATGCCCAGCCGGGCCAGCGCGGTGCCCAGCGCGATCTTGGCGGCGTGCGAGAACGCCTCGTCGAGATCCGCGTCGTTGACGATCGGGGTCAGCAGCTTGACGACGTCCGACCAGCGCTCGGCGCGGTAGTTGATGACGACGGACACCCAGCGGGCCTCGCGCCACGTCGGGCGACGCGCGGTCACGCCAGCGACGATCTGGTCGGCGTCAGCGAATCGTCCGGCCGTTGCCAGCGCGGCCGCGTAGGCGAGCTGGAACTCGTCGGGGGTCGCGGCGCGGAACTGCAGATACAGCCCCGTGTCGTAGCGGAAGCCCAGCGAACCAGGCGCCAGGTCCACCTGGCGCTGCAGCGTGCCCGCGGTCGCCACGGTGCGCGATACCGCCTCGAGCACTCGCAGGGAGACATCGCCGGTCGCGGCCAGGCCGGTCCACGCGTCGCACTGGTCGTGGGCGATGCGGGTCAGCGCGGTGAAACCG
This sequence comes from Mycobacterium sp. 1245801.1, assembly GCF_001673055.1. Taxonomy (NCBI): domain Bacteria; kingdom Bacillati; phylum Actinomycetota; class Actinomycetes; order Mycobacteriales; family Mycobacteriaceae; genus Mycobacterium; species Mycobacterium sp. 1245801.1. The sequence continues at coordinate 6,095 of NZ_LZKY01000037.1, read as the reverse complement.
GAGCGGGCGGCGGCCAGATCCGCCGGCCGCTGCCGTTGGTAGACGACGATGCCGAGCGCGCGGCAGCACGTGGCGAACCGGCTGACGACGTCCTCGTCCACCCGCGCGTCCACCCGCGAATTGACGGGCTGAGCTGTGAGCATGCCGGTGTCACCGAGTTCCACGGCCGCGACTTTTCATGTATGTAGTCTCCCCTAACTTAACCCGCCTGAAGTTAGCATTGCATAAGCTAACTGTCGAGGCGTTTGGCCCTGTCCGGCTCACCACTGCTCTGCCCTTCTTTTACCGCTGTTGAGGACATTTTCGGGAGTGATTGTCCGCTTCTTCGGCATACTCACAGCCGCACGTCGGGCGGTCTCACAGCAAGGCCCTACCTTAATGAAAATCATTTTCATTATCAACTCGGGCCGGGCCATCCCGGAACCGTCCGCCCGACCGGGCGGATCGGGGACGCAACCGTCCGCACCGGCGCGGTCATAGCGGCGACTCCTTGACGATGGGGTGAGCTCGACGGTCGCCACTACCGGATTGCCGGCACGACGATCACGCAGCCAGTAGTCGGCTGGCGGGGCGCAAAAGTTCCGCGCTGATCGCTTTGCCAGCTGCCCGGCAACATCGGCGCCAAGGGTCCGTCGCCGAACTCGTCACCGGTCAGGGTGGTCAGCCCGCGGCCGCGGCGGCCGGCCCGATTCACGGAAAACTCATGAAAAACCGGCCGCGATCGTGATCACGGCCGGTTTTCGTTGCGACGTGTCACTCTCGGACGGCGCGCACCAGGGTGTTGCGGGCGATCATCGGGCCGGCCTCGGTGTCCGGGCCGGGTACCGGACGCCCGACCTCGCGCAGGTAATCGGCCAGCGGAGTGCCGACCGCGGTCCAGCCGTGCTGGCCGAACCATTCGGTGGCGGGTGCGTGCTGCTCGTTGTAGACGAGCTGGAAGAACACCCGGCCGTCGCCCTGCTCTGTGGCCGCGCGTTCTTCGGCCACGGCGGCCTCGAAGTCCTCGGGTTTCATCGGGGCGCCGTCCTCGACGGCGACGTGACTGCCGTGACCGGCCAGGCCGTCGATGCCGGTGAACAGCTGCTCCTGGGCGGCAGCCGGGAGATAGATCAGCAGGCCCTCGGCGATCCATGCGGACGGCTTGGCGGGATCAAAGCCGCTGTCACGCAACGCTTGCGGCCAGTCCTCACGCAGATCGATGGCGATCTCACGGCGCTCGGCACGCGGTTGGGCGCCGGCATCGGTGAGCACCTCGCGCTTGAAGTCGAGCACCTGCGGCTGGTCGAGCTCGAAGATGGTCGTCGCGCCCGGCCAGTCCAAGCGGTAGGCGCGCGAGTCCAGGCCCGCGGCCAGGACGACCACCTGTCGCACTCCCGCGTCCGCCGCGCGGCGGAAGTATTCGTCGAAGTACTTGGTGCGGGCGCCCTGGAAGTTGACGAAGTTCTCGCCGAAGTCAGCGGTCTTCAGCTGGTGGTCGGGGTCCTTGCCGTCGAGCACGTCCGCCCACGAACCGCCCACGGCGCGGCAGAAGACCTCCGCGTATGGATCGACGGCCAGCGGGTCCGGCTTTTGCGCCTCCAATGCCCGCGCTGTTGCCACGAACAACGCGGTGGAGCCCACGCTCGTGGTGATGTCCCAGGTATCGCCTTCGCTTCGCATTTGACCCACACTACGCCGCGTCACCGACACGCGTGTTGCGGTGGCGCGCAACACGAATGGCCTCGCCGCGGCCACCGACCGTCAGCGCCGGCCGTAGCGGCGGTGGAACCTCTCCACCTGTCCGGCGCTGTCGACGATGCGGCGAGCGCCGGTCCAGAACGGATGTGAATCCGAGGTGATCTCGACGACGATCAATGGATAGGTGCGGGCCCCGTGCCGTGTTTGCCACTCGACGGTGCGCGAACTGTCAAGCGTCGATCGGGTTAGGAACATCGCACCGGTGGTTGCGTCCTGGAAGACGACGGGGTGGTAGTCGGGATGTACGCCGGGCTTCATGACGGGTCGGTGTCCTGCCCGATGCGCCGGGCCGCGTTGTCGGCCGCCTCCGCCCGCTCCCCGCACGGCTCCTCATGCCAGTCACCGAACGGGTCGTCGTAGCCGAGCCAGTCACGCGGACGGCTCATCTCCGCGTCGGTCAGCAGCGCACCATGCAGGCCGTCGAGGATGTCGGCCGGTTTCGCGCCGCACACCAGGATGGTCATCGCCGTGTGCCGGTCGCCGTACCGGTCATCCCAGGCCAGTTCGGCGAAAGTTCGTCGCTCGACGTCGATTCCGTCGAGCTCGCGGCCACCCATGACGGCCAGCCACTTGCCCGCGGAGCTGACCCGCAGCCCGGCGCCGGCCGATTCCAACCACATCGCCCGGTCGGGCTGGCTGGCCAGCCAGAGCCGCCCGCGGGTTCTGATCACACCATCGAGCAGCAGATCCAGGCAGTCGTGCAGGCGCTGCGGATGGAAGGGCCGTCGGGAACCGAACTCCACCAAGTTGATTGGACCGCGTGACTCCAGCGGGGGCTGGCCGGCCAGCAGCGGCCCGTGCGGGTCGTCGCTGCGGCCGCGGCGCGCGTCGCGATACAGGTTGTTCAGCGCATCCTCGAGACCGTCGGCACCCACCTGCAGGCGAGCGCGCGGGGACAACCGGCGCAGCACGGCGGCGACGAACGGATTGGGACGGTTGAGCACCGCCACATCGGCGAATTCGGCCTGCCCGATCACCACCTGGGCCTCGGTGCGCCCGTCGTCCAATTCGTCCTCACCCAGCGCCTGGTTCAGCCACGCCGACGAGTCGACGCAGGCCACCACCGCGGCGATCGATACGTCCAGGGCCGCCGGCCCGTCGACGTATCCGGGCGCCACACGCACCCGAACGTGCTTGATGGCCAAACAGATTGGTTCGGGCTCCAGCCAGGGCCCCAGGTGCACGACGATCCGGTCGACGTCGTCGCGCCGGTGCAACTGACGCAGCAACACCAACAGGTCGTTGCGGATGGTGCACGAGATACAGCCATGCGCGAGTTCCAGGCCGCTCTCGTTGGACGTCAAGACGCCGTCGGACAGCGACGCTGTCGTTCGGCGCACCACATGACCGTCGAAGGAGTGCTCGATCACCAGCGTTCCCGGGGTGCGCAACAGCGCACCCACGACGGGTTCGGTGTCCCTCTGGCCGGTGACCAGGATGACGGGCGTCTGCATCGTCCTCCTTATTGATAATGGTTTTCATCTAGGTTCCACATACGGTACCGTTCGGGTCGGGCCTTGTCGAAAACGATTTTCAATAAGCGCAACGGAGGTGCAGGTGTCCGCCCACTGTCAGGTGACCGGCCGTCGACCGAGTTTCGGTAGGGCGGTGTCGCATTCCCATCGCCGGACCCCGCGGCGCTTCTCCCCCAACATCCAGCGCAAGACGTACTACCTGCCCTCCGAGGACCGCCGGATCCGGCTGCGCGTCAGCGCCAAGGGCATCAAGGTGATCGACCGCGACGGCATCGAGGCGGTCGTGGCCCGGTTGCGTCGCGAGGGGCAGCGAATCTGATGGCCCGCAACGAGATTCGTCAGCTGGTCAAACTGCGCTCCACCGCGGGCACCGGATACACCTACATCACCCGCAAGAACCGACGCAACGACCCCGACCGGCTGATGCTGCGCAAGTACGACCCCGTCATCCGCCGCCACGTCGACTTCCGCGAGGAGCGCTGAACATGGCCAAGAAATCCAAGATCGTCAAGAACGAGCGCCGTCGCGCGATCGTGGCGCGTTACGCCGAACGCCGGGCCGAACTCAAGGAGGTCATCCGCGCACCGGCGAGCACCGCCGAGCAGCGGGCGGCGGCACGAGAAGCGTTGGCCCGCCAGCCCCGCGACGCCAGCTCCGTGCGGGTCCGCAACCGCGACGCCGTCGACGGGCGTCCCCGCGGCCACCTGCGCAAGTTCGGGTTATCGCGGGTGCGGGTCCGCGAATTGGCGCACGCCGGGCAGCTACCCGGCGTGCGGAAGGCGAGCTGGTGATGGCCCGGAAAGCCGCCCGCATCCGCCGGCTCGCGCTACCGCCCGGCCGGTCACCGAAAAAGAATGCGCTGCGCACCCTGGGACTGTACGCGGTGGACTACAAGGACACCGCGACGCTGCGCATCTTCATCTCCGAACGCGGCAAGATCCGGTCCCGCCAGGTGACCGGCCTGACCGTCCGGCAGCAACGACAGGTCGCGACGGCCATCAAGAACGCCCGTGAAATGGCGCTGCTGCCCTACCCCGGCCCGCACACACCGCGGTGACCTCCCCGCGCCGCGGCACCGCCCGTCCCTTCACCGTGATCGTCTGCGCCGCTTGCGCGGTCGCCGGCGAACTGTCGGTGATCGACGAGCTGCGGCCGGCGATTCGGCGCTGCCCGCACTCCATGCTGGTCACCGCCTCCTGCATGCTCGGACCACTCACCTGCGCGTCCCGCCCGACCGGCGGCGGTGTCATGGCCGTGCTGCAGCCCTGCACGAACGACCGGGTGGCCTGCGGCCCGGCCCAGTGGATCGGCCCCATCGCCGACGGCGACGCGGCCGCCGAACTGCGCGAGTGGCTCGAGCTCGGACAGTGGGAAACCGCGCCCGTCCCGGATCGACTCGGGGGCCATCAACGCTGGACAGGCGGTCAAGGCAACTGACGGTCAGCGCGGATAGGCGTAGGGATTCGGCGGGGCGTCGACTCGGGTGACGGCGGTCGCCTGCAGCGTCGGGATGGCCGGCGAATTGGGTTGTCGCGGTGCGGGTATGACCTGACCCTGCACCCGGATCCAGGTGTTGTCCGGTAGGCCGGAGGCGCCCCCGGCGGCCGGGCCGCGCAGATGGATTCGGGCCAGCTGGGCGTCGGCCGCACAACAGATGATGACGATGCGGCCAAGGTCGACGCCCTGCGCCTCGTTGAGCACGAAGCCGGTGACGGTGATCGTTCGGTTCGTCAATGATCCGGTCGTGTCGTGCGCTTCTCGCATCAGCACCTCGGGCAGCGAGACTTCCGGCGCAGGGCCCGGCGGCAGCGGTGAAAACGATTTGTTCAGAACGTCATTGGACACCGACGTCACCGACGGGGCGGCCGCCGAGGGCCGCAGCGCCGGCGGCGCCACGAACATCAGCACCAGCACCGCGACCACCAACAGCCAGGCGATGCCCCGCCGGTGGGAATGCTCGTGGCCGTGCTCGCCGGCCGCGTCAGCGGTCCGGGGTCCACCGCGGCGGATGTCGCCGATGATCGCCACCAGCGCCAAACCGATGAGCACCACCGCCGATACGGCGAGCCACGGCAACAGGCCCGGCTTGACGTAACGGGTGAACACCCCCGACGCGGTGATCATGGCGATGCTGATACCCACCAACAGCAACACCGTGTTCTCGGCTTCGCGGCTCATCACCGGGCTCCCAACACGAAAAGCCCTATGACACAGGCACTCGCCGTTGCCACCAGGAACGTGCACGGCGCAAAGCGTGCGGCGAACGCCCGGCCGAACATGCCGGCCTGCATGGCGAACAGCTTGACGTCGACGGCCGGACCGACGACGAGGAACACCAGCCGGGGCAACAGCGGCACCATCGTCATGCTGGCCGCCACGAAGGCGTCCGCCTCCGAACACAACGCGAGCACCACCGCGAGGGTGGCCATCAGCGCGACCCCGAGGGCGAGGTCGGTCGCCAGGTGCGCGAACACCCACTGCGGCACCGCCACATGAAGCAACGCCGCCGCCGCCGCGCCGAGCACCAAATACGATGCGGCCTGCAGGAAGTCGTGACGGGCCGCCTCGGTGAAGACCACCCAGCGCGACTCACCCTGCGTCTGCGCGGCGGGCGGCCGGCGGGTGATCCATTCCGGCCGCCCCCACCGCGACCACGCCCAGCCCATGACAACCGCGGTCAGCAGCGACGCCCCCATTCGGGCGAAGACCATCCTGGGTGCACCCGGGAACGCCACGGCCGTGGCCACCAGCACCACCGGGTTGATCGCCGGCGCGGCCAGCATGAACGTCAATGCCGCGGCCCCGGTCGCCCCGCCTTCGCCGAACAACCGGCGCGCCAACGGAACTGACCCGCACTCGCAGCCCGGCAGCGCGACCCCGCCG
>NZ_LZKY01000036.1:0-1653 GCF_001673055.1 Mycobacterium sp. 1245801.1 | reverse complement strand
CGAGTTTGACGCCGCAGTTGCTGCAAACGGTGCGCCTGGCCAGTGAGCCGACCGATCGGCTGGGCGGGTATTTCCGCGCGCTGGATCTAGCTGCCGGTCAAACGGACAGGCCGGTCGAGCATGAGGAGATCTGGGCTGAGCCGGCGCCCGCTGACAAGGGTTGGTGGTGGCCGCATCGCCCGCGCGCCGAATTCCCCGACTTGGTTGATTTGCCGGACTTGCCGGACCGGTTGGAGATGCCCAGGGTCGTTCACACCATTTGGCTGGGCGGTCCGGTGACCGATGGCAGGGATGTTACCAACGCGCTTCGAACGAATCTGCAGGCGCTTAGCGCGCGGGCGCAACCGCACGGGTTGCAGGTGGTGTTGTGGAGCGACGTGACGCGCGCTCAGTTCAAACGCGAGGTTGGCGCTGTTGCGGAGATGCGCAAGTGGGCTCAGCAGCATCGGGTCATCGTGCTCAATGTGGACGAGGTGTTTCATGCCGGTGAGCCGATGCGCCTTGCCGGGGAGTATCGCATGGAGACGGCTAAAGGAACCGCCGCCGGCTACGGCTCGGCCAGCGACATCTTGCGTCTGGAAGTTTTGCACCGTTTCGGCGGGATTTACACCGACGGCGACAATCCCGCTCGTGACCTGCATGGGTTGCGGGATCTGTTGCAAGCGCCGGGTTTCGCCATACACGACGTGCAGGATCCATCAATGGTGAATTCCGCTTTTGTCTCGGCGCGTAACCACCCCGTCATTGATCTTTACCTGAAAACGCTTGAGTCCAACTACGGCCTGCGACAAGACGAATTGGACCCGGACGAGTGGCGCTTGCCGAACACCCGACAGATCCAATCCGCCTTATATGTCCGGAGCGCGAGTGGCCACGTGCGTCGTCGGTCGGTCATGGAGCGCACCGGCCCGTACGCGTTCAAAACGGCCATGGAAGGTGCTGGGTTTGTTGGCCCCGCGCTCAAGTTGATTCCGCGTGTCCGCTGGACGCAGTTGGATGTCGGGAGCGCTAACTCGTGGGCAAGCAGCGAGCCGCGGCCATCTACGCCCGAGCAGACCGTTGATGTGTTGCAACACGCCGTTACCGGGCTGATCCGCGATTTGGGTAACCGGCGCGGCGATTTGAATCTTCTGGCCGTGGCGCCGCTGATCGAGGGGCTGCCGGATCCGGCTGCGGGTTGGGAGGCGGTGGTGCGCTATATCCAGAGCGTGCCGCAGCTGCGGTTGCAGGTCCAAACGGTGACTTCGTCGTATCTGGAGATGGCGGGCAGGCGTATTGAGCATCGGGAGCTGCCGCTGCCCTCATCGGTGCTGGAGATGTTCGGCTTTCCTGCGGATGGAGGCGTGCAGAAGCTGCCCGGGGTGTGGCGCCGGGCGGCGTTCGGAGCGCAGGTCCAATCACCTTCCTGGTCCTACCTGAGTGTCGATGTTGACCCGGGGCGGCGCGACCTGGAATCGGCGATGCCGGACATGGGGGCGCTGGCCGATCATCTGCGCAACCTCGCACACAGCGGCCGCCAGGTCGAGGTGTGGATCGAGGGCGCCGACCCCCAAAGGGCCACCTTGGTGCGCGAGCACCTGGGTGGGCTGCTTGATGCGTCGGCGATAAGCGTCCAGGAACCGTCCCGCGCAGAAGGTGATCCCAGCGCCGCCC
>NZ_LZKY01000035.1:0-504 GCF_001673055.1 Mycobacterium sp. 1245801.1 | reverse complement strand
CCGGCGCGCAGGGCATCTGGAACGCGCAGGGGCAGTGCCGCGGTATTTATGACGCGCCCGTGAAGACGACATGGAAGACCGGTGCGTTTCAGGACGGGTCGACACAGAAGGCCAAGAAGGTTCTGCACCGCGACCTCGAACTCGGATTCCATTGTGTCGAAACGCGAATCCCGCCGCGGTCGGCCGAGGACAACAGCAGGTCGAGTTTGCGTTCACCCGACCGATCTGTCTCGAGGTGGATCGTGGTGGGCTCCGGGTCGTCGTCCCACTCGTCGACGTCGTAGTCGAAGATTTTGCGGAACTCGGATTCGTTGTCCTCGGCCGACCGCGGCGGGATTCGCGTTTCGACACAATGGAATCCGAGTTCGAGGTCGCGGTGCAGAACCTTCTTGGCCTTCTGTGTCGACCCGTCCTGAAACGCACCGGTCTTCCATGTCGTCTTCACGGGCGCGTCATAAATACCGCGGCACTGCCCCTGCGCGTTCCAGATGCCCTGCGCGCCGG
>NZ_LZKY01000034.1:0-11384 GCF_001673055.1 Mycobacterium sp. 1245801.1 | reverse complement strand
ACGGTCGGTCGGCCCGGTGCCGCGGGCGGCTGCGTCCGCGGCACCTGCCGCACCTGGGCATCTCGGCCCGCTCGGCCGCGGTGTCGGCGATTGTTGTGCTGTGTGCGCTGGCCATCGCCGGCGCGGGACTGGACGCGATCCTGTACCGGTCGCTGCTGGCGGGCGTCGATTACGCCACCGCCGAACGGGTCCGCGATATCACCAAGGCGCTGCAGGCCGATTCGTTCGACGACCTCGACAACGCGCTGCTGCACACCGACCAGCGGGTGGTCGCGACCCAGTTGATCGGCCCGGACGGCACCGTGGTCAGGCGGTCCGGCTCGGCGCCGAAAACGCCGCTGGTCTCGCCGGATCAGTTCGACTTCAACCTGCGTCGCGGCCTGCCCGACGACGCGGTGGCCGGCGACGACATGCGGGTCAGCGGCCAGAAAGTCGCGACCCGATCAGGTGTCTACACGGTGCTGGTGGGCGGGGGCAGCGAGGCGGTCGAGGGGACCGCGCGGGCCCTGGCGATCCTGTTGGCCTGCAGCGCCTTGGTGATATCGCGGACCCGTTCGGCGGTGGCGTAATCGACGCCCGCCAGCAGCGACCGGTACAGGATCGCGTCCAGTCCCGCGCCGGCGATGGCCAGCGCACACAGCACAACAATCGCCGACACCGCGGCCGAGCGGGCCGAGATGCCCAGGTGCGGCAGGTGCCGCGGACGCAGCCGCCCGCGGCACCGGGCCGACCGGCCACCGAATGTGCGCACGCCCTTGATTCTGCAGGGCCGCGTGCTCGCAGAGAACACCAAGCTCAGCGCGCTCTCAGCGCCCTCTCAGCGCCGCCGTCCTAGGCTGACACCGTCATGCTTGGTACCGCCCGCTCTTCGCGTCGTCCCGACCGGGTGATCACCCGAGTGCTGGTCAGCGCGGCGATGCTGGTGGGCCCGGCCGTGCTGGTGGCGGCGCCGGCCGGCGCCGACCCCAGCCCATTCAGCACCCTGCACTCGAGCTGCAACGACACGGCCCCGGCGGGAAGGGACGCGCTGCTGCAGGGAATCCGGCGCGGCATCGCCGACTGGTCGACCGGCGCACCGCACACCTCGGCGCGCACCACGTGCGCCGCCCGGCCGACTCCGACACCCCGCTGATCGCTCAGCCGCTGTCGGCGCCCGACGGCACGGCCGGGGCGTCGCTGGCCCCGTTGGTGCGTGCCCCGTTGGTCGCGGACGCGTCCGAGGGCAGTTCGAAGGCCGCGGTCACCGAACCCACCGCCGCCATCGCGGCGCTGCGTTGCGCCTCCATGCGCGCCAGCGCCGTCTCGGTGAACACCGACAACCCCAGATCCGGGTTGTAGCCGTGGATTTCCTTGACGTCGAGCTGGGCCAGGAAGTACACGATCTCCTTGGACACCACCTGACCGGGGACCAGCACCGGGAAGCCCGGCGGGTAGGGCACCACGAACGTGGTCGACACCAGGGTCTTGCCCTCGGCCAGCCGTCGCCCGGCCATGCCGATCAGCACGTGTTCGCGGTCGGACTCCTCGTATCCGGCGTAGAACGCCGAACGCATGTCGCCGAATTTGCACTCGTCGACGGGCTTGAACGCCATGTCGAATTCGCTGAAGTCGGGCAGATGCGGCAGGTCTTCGGTGATCTCCTCGACGTGACGCTCTTGCAGCGCCCGGTCGGCAACGCTGGCCGCCTTCTGGATGCGATCGAAATCGATTGCCACCCTTCGCAACACGTCGAGCAGGTAGTGCACGCTCGACCAGGTGACGCCGATCGTGAAGATCAACAGCACGCTGTTGATCGACGTCTTGTTGATCTGGATGCCGAATCGCTCCATCAGGATCTTCTCGCGGAAGTCGTAACCGTTCATCCCGGTCGCGCCGACGAACAGGGTCACCCGGGTGGCGTCGAGCACGAACTGGTCCGAGCGCCACGCCTCGTTCCACTCGGCCAGCGCCCCCTGCCTGACCTCGCGGTAGGAGCTCACCGAGGACTTTCGGAATTCCTCTGGTACCAAATCGGATTCGTCGAGAATGCGGAACCACTTGCTGATCAACCGGTCCTTGCGCACCCGATGCCGGAAGACCAGCGCCATGTCGTAGACCTGCCGGACCAGTTGGAAGCCCTCGATGTCGACCTGTCGGCGCGCCAGATCCAGCGACGCCAGCAGTTGCTGGTTGGGTGACGTCGAGGTGTGGGTCAAAAACGCCTCACCGAACGAATCGCGGGTGAGCGCGTTGAAATCCTGGTCGCGCACGTGGATCATCGACGCCTGCCGAAGCGCCGACAGCGATTTGTGCGTGGAATGCGTGGCGTAGACGCGGACCCGCGCGGTTTCCGGGTCGGGCATCAGCTCCCGCTCGATCCATTCCGACCGGTCGACGCCGTCCATGGTCGCGGCCCATTTCCGGTATTCCTCAAGGTATTCCGGTGAGGCCAGCATCTGCTCGAGGCGCTCGGCGGACACCATCGCGGTCCGCTGCCGGGCCCAGGGCACCGCCGTGGCGAACGCGTACCACGCCTCGTCCCACAAAAAGCAGATGTCCGGCTTGATCGCCAGCACCTCCTGCATGACCTGCAGCGGGTTGTAGACGACGCCGTCGAAGGTGCAGTTGGTCAGCAGCAGCATGCGCACCCGGTGCAGCTGCCCGGCGGCTTCCAGGTCCAGCAGCGTCTGCTTGATGGTGCGCAGCGACACCGCGCCGTAGATCGCGAACTGCGGCAGCGGATAGGCATCCAGATACAGCGGGTAGGCGCCGGCCAGCACCAGCCCGTAGTGATGCGACTTGTGGCAGTTGCGGTCGATGAGCACGATGTCGCCGGGCCGGGTCAGCGACTGCACGACGATCTTGTTGGCCGTCGACGTGCCGTTGGTGACGAAGTAGGTGTGGTCGGCGTTCCACGTCTTGGCGGCCTTGTCCATCGCCTTTTTGATGTTGCCGTGCGGATCCAGCAGCGAGTCCAGCCCGCCGGAGGTGGTGGAGGTTTCGGCCATGAAGATGTTGCGGCCGTAGAACTCCCCCATGTCCTGCAGCGACCTGGAGTTGAAGATGCTGGCGCCGCGCGCGACCGGCAGGGCGTGGAATTGCCCGACCGGGGCGGCGGCATACGCCCGCAACGCGTCGAAAAACGGTGTGGCGTAACGGTTCCGCAGCCCGGCGAGCACCGTGCTGTGCAGGTCGGTGACGTCGTTGAGCCGGTAGAACGTGCGGTCGTAGACGTCGGGCTCGGTCCCGTCGCCGGCCGCGATCGACTCGTCGGTGAGCAGATACAGGTCGATGTGGGGCCGCAGCTCCCGGATCCACTCGCCGCACTCCACCCAGTAGTTGGCGCGGTCCGGGATGCCGTCTCCGGCGTCCTCGTTCGGGCCGAGCAGCGTGTTCATCAGCGGCAGCCGGTCACGGGACCGCAGCGGCAGGTCGTCGCGGATGATCGCGGCCTGGATCTCCCCGTTCAGCGCGACCGCGGTGATGGCGTCCTCGACGCTGGGCACCACCAGGATCTCGAACTGCACATCGTCGGACGGCGTGCGCAGCGCGCGCAGGCACTCGGCCAGGCTGTCCGGCGCGGTGCTCGGGGCGTCGTCGGCGAGCAGCACGGTGTAGAAGTGCTGCTGTTTGGCCTGGGCCACCAGTTCCTGGTCATCGAGCGGCGCCGACGTATCGAAAAGCCCTGCGCGGTCGCCATATTCACTGAGCAACCGCACGGCCAGCGACACCTCTTCGGTGAGCCGCACCGTGGACAGGCTTTCCAGATGGGCGCGGAAGATCGCCAGGTTCGCCGCCCCGGGGTACAGCCAGTACCGCTCGTAGGCGGCGATGCGGTCCATCAGCCGTTTGACCCGGGCCACGTCGTGGGTCTTGTCCAGCCCGGCGAGGTCCACCTCGGCCAGGTGACGGCAGGCGTCGTCGAGCAGGTTCCAGGTGTCGACCCGCGCGTAGGACGGGTTGGCCACGGCCGCCAGTGCCGACACCCGGAGTCGTCGCGGCTGGGTGCTGTATCGAATCATGACCTCACCTGTTCTTCGTTCGCCGCCGCTGACGTGCCGCTCGTATTGTCAACCCGCCGCGACATGCCCGTGGTCATTTCACCTCAGCTTGATCAGTGATCCGCCTCGTCGTCACTTTCCACCACACGGCGATTACCCCGCGTGCTGTCCACCCAACGCAACACCGGCAACTCCCAGCGGCGGGCGGGCAATTCGGTGACGTCGGACAGCGAGCGCACCACGCCCTGCGTCAGCCCCATGATCGCGGCCATCACCGGCAGCAGCGGCTGCAGCGGCTTGGCCGCCGAGCGCACCGTGCTGATGCGCCGGGCCACGATCACCCGTTCGACGCAGTGATACAGCCAGGCGCCCACCCCCAGCGCGTAGATGGAGAGCACCGAGGCGACGATGGTCAGGCGATAGGCGGCGCAGATCACGGCGCCCAGCACCACCGTCGCCGCCAGCACGGCCGCCACGAGCAGGCGCAGCTCCAACCGGGTCATGGCTGCGGGCCGGGGTCCTCCGGGGTTATGTCGGGACCCACCGCCCCTCGGACCGCCTCGGCGGCCGCCCGGATCTGCGGCGTCACCAGCATGATGTGGCCCAGCACCCCGTTGACGAAGCCCGGCGAGTCGTCGGTGGACAACTCCTTGGCCAGCTGGACGGCCTCGTCGACGGCGACCGGCTCGGGCACGTCGTCGGCGTACAGCAGCTCCCACACCGCGACCCGCAGGATCGCGCGGTCCACGGCCGGCAGCCGGTCCAGCGTCCAGCCCTGCAGGTGCGAGCTGATCAGGTCGTCGATGTGCGCGGCGTGCTCACCGACGCCCCGGGCCGCCGCGGCCGTATACGGCTGCAGGGGCGCGACTTCGGGGTTCGTTTCGGCGAGCCCGGTGCGGACGTCGACGACCTCCGCCGGGCTCAGTCCGCGGGCCTCGGCTTCGAACAACAGGTCGACGGCGCGTTTGCGGGCCTGGTGGCGTCCCCTCACGGGTCTACTCACGCGTTGATGCGCCCCAAGTAGCTGCCGTCGCGGGTGTCCACCTTCAGCTTATCGCCGGTGTTGATGAACAGCGGCACCTGGATCTCGGCGCCGGTCTCCACGGTGGCCGGCTTGGTGCCGGCGCTGGACCGGTCGCCCTGCAGCCCGGGCTCGGTGTGGGTGACCTCCATCTCGACCGACACCGGCAGCTCGAGGTACAGCGGTGACCCGTTGTGGAACGCCACCTGCACCGGCAGGCCCTCCAGCAGGAACCGGGCGGCGTCCCCGACCAGCGACTCGGGCAGCGGGTGCTGCTCGTAGTCCTGGCTGTCCATGAACACGAAGTCGCTGCCGTCGCGGTACAGATAGGTGGCGTCGCGCCGGTCGACGGTGGCGGTCTCCACCTTGACCCCGGCGTTGTACGTCTTGTCGACGACCTTGCCGGAGAGCACGTTCTTCAGCTTGGTCCGCACGAACGCCGGGCCCTTGCCGGGTTTGACGTGCTGGAACTCGACGATCTGCCACAGCTGGCCGTCGATCACCAGCACCAGTCCGTTCTTGAAATCGGCAGTGCTTGCCACGGTTCGGTATATCTCCTCGGGATGGACAGTCGTCTGCGGACTGTCTGCGACTTGTCGGCTAGTTTAGAGCGCCGCGGGGCCGGGCCTCGCGGGCCGGGGTCGCGCGGCCGACGGGCGAAACTCCGTCAGCGGCGCGCCGGTTCGCGGCCGGCCGCGGCGTGCTCGTCGGGCGACGGCAACGGCTTGATCATGGTCAGCAGCGGGAGGTGGACGGTAACCCCGCTGGCGAACGGCAGGTGGATCGCGAAGTAGACGATCTGCATTTCCAGCCGCGTCTCGCGAAGGGGCTGGGCGTACACGTCCCACCGGAAGTCCCGCAGGCGCGCCAAACCCCGTGCCACCCCGTTCACGTCCCCGACTGTACTCGCGGGGGCAAGCCCCCCGGCCGCGCGACGGCTACCCCAGGACGGCCAGCTCCTTGGGGAACTTGGTCAGCAATTCCGGTGACGTGCCGCCGGCCTCCGGCGGCACCACCAGGGTGTCCTCGATGCGCACCCCGCCGCGGCCGGGCAGGTAGACGCCGGGTTCCACGGTCACCACCGACTCGGCCAGCAACGTGCCGGTGGAGGTGGCGCCGATGCCCGGTGCCTCGTGGATCTGCAGGCCCACGCCGTGGCCCAGGCTGTGGCTGAACTGCTCGCCGTAACCGGCGTCGGCGATCACCCGACGGGCCGCGGCGTCCACCTCGCGCAGGTCGGCGCCGGCGTGCAGCGCCTCCCGGCCGGCCCGCTGCGAGTCGGCGACCAGCTGGTAGATCTCCAGCTGCCAGTCGGCGGCCTTGCCGAGCACGAAGGTGCGGGTCATGTCGGAGTGGTAGCCGCCGACCAGCGCGCCGAAGTCGATCTTCACGAAATCGCCGCTGGCCAGCACGGCATCGGTCGGGCGATGGTGCGGGATCGCCGAATTCGGCCCGGCGGCCACGATGGTCTCGAACGAGATCGCGTCGGCGCCGTGGTCGAGCATCAGGGCCTCCAGCTCGCGGCTCACCTCGCGTTCGGTCCGGCCCGGCCGCAGGCCGCCACGCGCCACCAGGTCGCTGAGCGCGGCGTCGGCCGCCTCGCAGGCCAGCCGCAGCAACGCGACCTCGCCGGCGTCCTTGACCTCGCGCAGCGCTTCGACCGTGCCGGCGGCCTTGACCAGCTCGGTGGCCGCCTTGCGGTCGTCGAGCTCACGGGTCAGGGCGTCGAACCCGTCGACGGTGACCACGTTGCTTTCGAAGCCCAGCTTCTGCGCGCCGGCCTCGGCGGCCTGCCCGACCAGGTAGCGCCCGAGGGCCCGTTCGATGGCGACCTCGAGGTCCGGCGCCTGCTCGGCGGCCTGCGTTCGGTAGCGCCCGTCGGTGGCCAGCACGGGGCCCCGACCGTTGGCGAACACCAGCAACGCGCCGTTGGATCCGGTGAAACCGGAAAGGTAACGGACGTTCACCAGGTCCGTGACCAGCAGCGCATCCAATCCGCTGGCCTCGAGTCGTGCTTTGAGCCTGTCTCGACGCTGTGAATGTGTCACAGGTCTTGACGGTACTCGCTACGCTTTTGGGCCATGAGTAACTGGATCCTGCGCGGATTGGTCTACGCCACGGCGATGGTCGTCGTCCGATTGTTCCAAGGTGCACTGATCAACGCGTGGCAGACGAACGCCGGGTTGTTCAGCGTGGTGCTGCTGGTGCTGTTCATCATCGGCGTGGCCGTGTGGGGCGTGCTCGACGGCCGGGCCGACGCCCGCGCCAACCCCGATCCGGACCGCCGCGGCGACCTGGCGATGACGTGGCTGCTGGCCGGCCTGCTGGCCGGTGTGCTCAGCGGCGCCGTGACCTGGCTGATCGCGCTCTTCTACAAGGGCCTGTACACCGGCGGGCTGCTCAACGAGCTCACCACCTTCGCCGCCTTCACCGCGCTGTGCGTCTTCCTGCCCGCCATCATCGGCGTGACCATCGGGCGCTGGCGGGTGGACCGCAATCCCCCGCCGCGGCGGCCGGGCGCCGACGACGAACGGGCCGACACCGACGTGTTCTCCGCGGTGCGCGGTGACGACGCCCCTACCGGCGAGATTCCCGCGCAGACGTCCAGCCACCAGACCGACGCGCGGACCGCGGCCGTCGCCACCGCCGAGCGCGAAGAGCCCACCGAATCGATCGGCAAAACCGAGCACGACCCCAAGACCGAAGTGATCCACCGCGGCGACGAGCACACCAAGCCGGGCACGGAGCACGGCAAGGGCTAGCTGTCGGCGCCGGGCTTTCCGGCCAGATAGCGCAGGGCGAGCAGATAGCCCTGTACCCCCAGCCCGACGATCACGCCGGTGGCGACCGGGCTCAGGTAGGAATGCCGCCGAAACTCCTCGCGGGCATGGACATTGGAGATGTGCACCTCGATCAGGGGTGCGCTCAGCTCGGCGCAGGCGTCGCGCAGGGCCACCGAGGTGTGGGTGAGCCCGCCGGCGTTGAGGATCACCGGTTCGCCCGCGTCGGCGGCCGAGTGGATCCAGTCCAGCAGCTCGGCTTCGTTATCGCTTTGCCGCACAACGGCTTTGAGGCCCAGGTCATCGGCCTCGCGCTCGATCAGCGCCGCCAGCTGATCGTGCGTCGTGTCGCCGTACACGTCGGGCTCGCGGCGCCCCAGCCGGCCCAAGTTCGGGCCGTTGATGACGTTCACAGTCGTGGTCACGAAGCCTCCTGCGCGAGTCCGGCATATGCCGCCGCCAACAGCGCCGGGTCGGGTCCGGCCAGCCGGCCCGGCTTGCCCAGCCCGTCGAGCACCACGAACCGCAGCACCCCGGCGCGCGACTTCTTATCTCCCGCCATGTATTCCAGCAGCTGCGGCAGCGCGTCGGCGTCGTAGCTGACCGGCAGGCCGAGCGCGGACAGGATGGTGCGGTGGCGCTGCGCGGTGGCGTCGTCGAGCCGGCCGGCCAGCCGGGCCAGCTCGGCGGCGAAGACGAGACCCACCGACACCGCGGCGCCGTGGCGCCACTGGTAGCGCTCCCGGCGCTCGATGGCGTGGCCCAATGTGTGCCCGTAGTTGAGGATTTCGCGCAGCTCCGACTCTTTCTCGTCGGCGGCCACCACCTCCGCCTTGACGGCGATCGCGCGGCGGATCAGTTCCGCCAGCACGTCACCCGACGGGTCGACGGCGGCCTGCGGATCGGCCTCGATGAGGTCGAGGATCACCGGATCGGCGATGAATCCCGCCTTGACGATTTCGGCCATCCCGGCCACAAGTTCGTTGGGCGGCAACGTCTGCAGCGTCGCGAGGTCGACCAGGACCGCGTGGGGCTGATGGAACGACCCGACCAGGTTCTTGCCCGCGTCGGTGTTGATCCCCGTCTTGCCGCCGACGGCCGCATCGACCATGCCGAGCAGCGTGGTGGGCACGTGCACGATGTCGACGCCGCGCAGCCAGGTGGCCGCCGCGAACCCGGCGACGTCGGTGGCCGCGCCGCCGCCGAGACTGACCAACGCGTCCTTGCGCCCGATCCCGATGCGGCCCAGCACTTCCCACAAGAAGCCCACGACCGGAAGGTCTTTGCCGTCTTCGGCGTCCGGGATTTCGATGCGGTGCGCGTCAACACCCTTGTCCGCCAACCGGCCTCGGATCACCTCGGCGGTCTCGGCCAGCACCGGCTGATGCACGATGGCCACCTTGTGCCGGTTGCAGAGGAGTTCGTCCAGCTCGCCCAGCAGGCCGGTACCGATGATCACCGGGTACGGCGGGTCGACGGCCACCTCGATGGTGACGGGCTCACCCGAGCGGGTCATGTCGCGGCCCCCGCGGGAGCCTGCAACCGCGAGACGATGTAGCGCACCACCGCGCCGGGGTTGCGCCGGTTGGTGTCGACGCGGATGGTCGCGGCCCGCCGGTACAGCGGGCTGCGCTCGGCCAGCAGCGCGCGGTACTTGTCGGCGCGATCGGGCCCGGCCAGCAGCGGACGCACGGCGTTGCCGCCGGTGCGCCGCACGCCTTCGGTGGCGCTGATCTCCAGGTAGATGACGGTGTGACCGGCCAGCGCCGCCCGCACCCCCGGGGTGGTGACGGCGCCGCCCCCCAGGGACACCACGCCGTCGTGATCGGCCAGCGCGGCGCGCACCACTTCCTCCTCGATGCGGCGGAATTCCGGCTCGCCGTCGGTGGCGAAGATGTCGGCGATGCGCCGCCCGGTCCGCTGCTCGATGGCCACATCGGTGTCCAGGAAGTCGACCCCGAGGGCCTTGGCCAGCCGCCGGCCGATGGTGGACTTGCCCGATCCCGGCAGACCGATCAGAACAGCCCTGGGCGCCATTACGCGGTACCCCGGGCGGCCGGCGACTCCCGCTCGGCGACCGCCCGCCGGTAGGACTCGACGTTGCGGCGGGTTTCGGCCAGCGAGTCGCCGCCGAACTTCTGCAGCGCCGCGCGGGCCAGCACCAGCGCCACCATGGCCTCGACCACCACGCCGGCGGCCGGCACCGCGCAGACGTCCGAGCGCTGGTGGATCGCGACGGCCTCGTCGCCGGTCGCCATGTCGACGGTGGCCAACGCCCGCGGCACCGTGGATATGGGCTTCATCGCGGCGCGCACCCGCAGGGGCTGGCCGTTGGTCATGCCGCCCTCCAGGCCGCCCGCCCGGTTGGTCGAGCGGACCACCCCGTCGGGGCCCGGATACATCTCGTCGTGGGCGCGGCTGCCGCGGCGGCGCGCCGTCTCGAAGCCGTCGCCGATCTCGACGCCCTTGATCGCCTGGATGCCCATCACGGCGGCGGCGAGCTGGCTGTCGAGGCGGTTGTCGCCGCTGGTGAACGAGCCCAGCCCGATGGGCAGGCCCAGGACCACCACCTCGACCACCCCGCCGAGCGTGTCGCCGTCCTTCTTGGCGGCCTCGATCTCGGCGATCATCGCCTCCTCGGCCGCCTTATCGAAGGCGCGCACCGGGCTGGCGTCGATCGCGGGCAGGTCGCCCGGGCCGGGCGGCGGGCCCTGGTAGGGCGCCGACGGGCCGATCGCGATGACGTGCGAGAGCACCTCGACGCCCAGCGCCTGGCGCAGGAACGCGCGGGCGATGGTGGCCGCCGCGACGCGGGCCGCCGTCTCGCGGGCGCTGGCCCGTTCCAGCACCGGCCGGGCGTCGTCGAAGCCGTACTTGAGCATGCCCGCGTAGTCGGCGTGGCCGGGCCGCGGCCGGGTGAGCGGCGCGTTGCGCGCGCTGTCGGCCAGCTCGCTCGGGTCGACCGGGTCGGCGGCCATCACGGTCTCCCACTTCGGCCATTCGGTATTGCCGATCTCGACGGCGATGGGCCCGCCGAGGGTGACACCGTGACGCACCCCGGACAGCACGCTCACCGCGTCCCGCTCGAACGCCATCCGGGCGCCGCGGCCGTAACCGAGGCGGCGGCGGGCCAGCTGTTCGGAAATGTCGAGGGAGGTGATCTCCACACCGGCGACCATGCCTTCGAGCACGGCCACCAGCGCGCGGCCGTGCGACTCCCCAGCAGTGATCCAACGCAACACGGGTCCCATTGTCCCACGGGCGCCTGCGCTGACTTAAATCCGCGCGCTGCGTTAGAAGAAGCTGCTCTGCGGCAGCTCCGCGCCGTTGACCGCGACATCGCCGAGCACCCGCGCCTTATAGACCGTCGGGTTGTGCGAGAACAGGGTCCGCAGGTTGCGCCAGTGCCGATCCAGCAGCGCCGACGCCTGCACGGCCGACGCGCCGCCGGCGTCGAAGACGCGGGAGGCGGCCCGCAGGGCGGGTTCTTGGATCGCGACCTTGACGCGCGCCGCGGCGATTGACGACCTGGTTTCCAGCTCGGGATCGATCCCGGTGTTGCGCGCCGCCTGCAACGCGGGAGCGAGTTCGGCCGCGGCGCTG
>NZ_LZKY01000033.1:0-565 GCF_001673055.1 Mycobacterium sp. 1245801.1 | reverse complement strand
GCTTGGCGGTGATGTTGTCCAACATGCCCTTCAACTCGATCGTGCCGTCGGCGGGGTGCGTGGTCACGGTGTTGGTGACGAACGGGCCCAGCACCGGGATGGCGTTCTGTACCGACTGCTTGATGCCGTCACTGGTCCAGCTGATGGTGGCGTCCAGGGCGCCGATGGTGCCCTTCGAGTTGCCGTTGTCCTTGAGGCGCACGTCGTTGATGTTGATCGAGAGCTTCATGCCCTTGGCGTCGCGGATGTTGTTGCCGGCCGTCTGCACCGAGATGTTGGTGTAGTGCTTCGTCGCCTGCTGCCAGAGCATCAGGGGCGTCACGCCGAAGGACGCGGTGGCCTGGTCCTTGACCTCACAGGCCACCGCCTCGGCGACCTTGCTGTCCGCGACGTGGCGCACGTAGAGCTCGGCCCCGATGAGCGCGGCGATGATCAGGGCGAACACGATGATGAAGATCAGCAGGACGGAGACCGGGTCGCGGCCGAAGCGGCGCTTCTTCTTCCCGGGCGTCGCGTCGTCGCCGGGCTGGGCGGCCAGCCGCTCGGTCGGACCGGCGGGCGGGGT
>NZ_LZKY01000032.1:0-11123 GCF_001673055.1 Mycobacterium sp. 1245801.1 | reverse complement strand
CTCCCGTCACCAAGCGCGCACGCTCACGTGAGGCAACGACACCCCCAACGCGCGCATCTTGACATGAGGCAACTTGCCGACAAAAAGCGCTCCCCTGAAACCACTGAAACAAAAGAGGCACAAGTGATTTGGGCACGCTGCCACGCTGGTTTGGGCATGCTGCCCCGCTGATTCGGGCTACGCGACCGCCGCGGTCTCGGCCTCGGCCACCTCGGCCGCGGCGCGCTCGCCGGAGCGAATCGCGCCATCGATCCACCCGCACATGATCGCCGAGCTTTCGGTGCCTGCCCAATGGATCCGGCGGCAGGGCTCGCGCAAGGTGTAGCCGTATTCGGTCAGCACGCCGGTGGGGGCGTGCCCGATCATCCCGCCGCCGGAATAGCGGTCCACCGTCCAGTTCTGCTCGTGGAACTCCTGCGGCGCTTTGGCTTTCTCGCCGAACCGATCGACGAGTTCGCCGATGACTAGGGCCCTGCGCTCGGCCTCGTCGAGTTGCGTGAGGCGGCGCGCCGCGCGTCCCTCGGTGATGACGCACATGATTCCCGGATCCGCGGTGTCCGTGCAGGCGTCGATGGTCAGGGTGGCGGGAGACCCCGGCGCGGCGGTCTGGCCGGAGAGTCCGTCGGCACGCCAGAACGGTTCGTCGTAGATGAGCGAAGTCTTGATAACCGCGCCGCTCGGCAGTCGATGGTGCAGAAATGCCCGGTCCACCGGGAGCATCGGTTCGTAGTGAATCGAGGTGGCGATGGCCAGTGGGATCGCGACGATGACTCGGCGCGCCCGCACCGTCAGGTCGGCCGCGCTGACCGTCACACCGTCGGCGTCCTGGGCGATTTGGCGCACCGGCTGCGACAGGTGCAGCGCGTCGCCCAGCGCGGCCACCATCGGGCGGTGCAGCGCGCCCATCCCACCGACCGGGCGCGCGTCCTGGGAGCCACCCTTGCCCGAAATCGCGAACGTGAGCCCACCCGCCGACGCCGTTTGCAGCAGGCCCCACAGCAGCGACGTCTCAGACGCCGCCGAGGTGTAGAGGCCGGCGAAGGCCATGTCCAGCATCTCCGCGGCCTCGGAGGACATGGAGTTCTTCTCGATCCATTGCCCGATGCTGATGCGGTCCCACTCCTGGGCCTTCTTCGCCTCCCACGGCGCCTCGCGCGGAATCGCCTTGCACATCTTCTCGATGGTGGCCAGACCGATCCCGAGGTTGGCGACGGCCCAGGGGCTGACGGTCCACGGGATGGTGCCGCCGTAGCGGTGTTTCTTGCCGCCGACGATCATCATCGCGTCGCCGTCGTTGTGCTGCTTGTACTCCGGCACACCGAACTCGTTCATCAGCGCATAGATTCGGTCCTGGCCCGGGCCGATCCACGCGCCGCCGCGATCGATCCACGTGCCGTCGGCTCGCGTCTCGGTGAAGGTCCGGCCACCGACCCGATCACGCGCCTCCAGCAAGGCCACCGAATGCCCCGCCTGGATGAGTCGCAAAGCGGCCGTCAAACCCGCGAATCCCGCTCCGACCACGCAAAAATCGACCTCAGACACGGTTGTCTCCTCAACCTCGCCCACCCCAGCAGCAAACTACACTGACCGGGCGCCGGTGGTGGCCGGTTAACACAGATTTCCGTTTGCGTTCGCGCCGGCGGCGACCCGCCCGCGCCGGGGCCCAAGGTTGCAGCACGCGGGCCTAGAACACGTTCTAGTCTGTGGAACCATGGGATTTCTGAAGCCCGAGCTGCCGCAGCTCGACATGGCCGAATGGAACAAGGGCACCCGTAGCGAGAAGATCCGGCCGATGGCCAAGCACTGGGCCGAGGTGGGTTTCGGCACGCCGGTGGTGCTCCATCTGTTTTATGTCGTCAAGATCCTGCTCTACATCCTGGGCGCGTGGCTGTTCGCGTCGGCCACCAACGGTCTCGGCGGTATCACACACGTCGCGTCGTGGTGGTCGGAGCCGATCGTGTTCGAGAAGGTCGTGCTCTACACGATGCTGTTCGAGGTGATCGGGCTGGGATGCGGCTTCGGGCCGTTGAACAACCGGTTCTTCCCGCCGATGGGCTCGATTCTGTACTGGATGCGGTTCGGCACCATCCGGCTGCCACCGTGGCCGGATCGGGTCCCGCTCACCAGTGGTACCAAGCGCAAGCCGGTCGACGTCGCGCTCTACGCGCTGTTCCTGTTGTTTACGTTCGCGGCGCTGTTCGCCGACGGCACCGGGCCGATGCCCGAGCTGGGCACCACGATCGGACTGCTGCCCGCCTGGAAGATCGTGTTGATCCTGTTGCTGCTGGCGGTGGTTGGTCTGCGCGACAAGGTGATCTTCCTGGCCGCCCGCGGTGAGGTGTACGCAACCATGGCGGTGACGTTCCTGTTCGGCGCGCCCGACATGATCGTCGGCTCCAAGGTGGTTTTCCTGGTGATCTGGATCGGGGCCGCGACATCCAAACTCAACAAACACTTTCCGTTCGTGATCTCCACGATGATGTCGAACAACCCGCTGGTGCGGCCCCGCTGGCTGAAACGGCGCTTCTTCGAACACTTCCCGGATGACCTGCGGCCTGGCCGCCTGTCACGCTGGCTGGCACACCTGAGCACCGCCATCGAGATGCTGGTGCCGTTACCGCTCTTCTTCTGTCACGGCGGCTGGCCGGTGACCATCGCCGCCATCGTGATGGTGTGCTTCCACTTGGGAATCCTCGTGTCGATCCCGATGGGCGTGCCGCTGGAGTGGAACGTCTTCATGATCTTCGGCGTGCTGTCGTTGTTCGTTGCGCACACCCACATCGGGCTGCGCGAGCTGAAACACCCGGTGGTGGTGGCGGTGCTCTTCGTGGTCATCGCGGGAATCGTCTTGTTGGGCAACATGTTCCCGCGCAAGATCTCGTTCCTGCCCGGGATGCGTTACTACGCCGGCAACTGGGACACCACACTGTGGTGCATCAAACCCTCGGCCAGCGACAAGATCGGCCGGGGCATCGTGGCGATCGCCAGCATGCCGCAGGCCCAGTTGGAGCGGTTCTACGGCAGCCCCGAGGCGGCGCAGATCCCGATTTATATGGGATATGCGTTCCGCGGGTTCAACACTCACGGCCGGGCGCTGTTCACCCTGGCGCACCGGGCCATGGCCGGCCAGAACGAGGACGACTACGTCATCACCGACGGCGAGCGGATCTGCAGCACCGCGATCGGCTGGAACTTCGGCGACGGCCACATGCACAACGAGCAACTGATCGCCGCCCTGCAGGAGCGCTGCCACTTCGAGCCCGGCGAGGTCCGCGTGGTTCTGCTTGATGCGCAACCGATTCACAAGCAGACGCAGGCGTACCGGTTGGTCGACGCCGCGACCGGTGAATTCGAGCGCGGCATCGTCCGGGTCGCCGACATGGTGGTCCGCCAACCGTGGGCCGACGACGTTCCGGTGCAGGTGGTTTCGGAGTAGCCGGCCGCGTAGGTCCGGCCGGCGTCCGCCCGCGAGCGTAAGCCCACTGCGAAATATCCCGTTGGAAATCGCAGTGGGCTTACGCTCGGGATGACCTATGCGCTCGCCCGCACCTCCTGCGCCGCGGCGACCATGTTGCGCAGCGACGCGGTCACCTCGTCGGGGTTGCGGGTCTTCAGCCCGCAGTCCGGGTTGACCCACAGCCGCTCGGCCGGCACGGCCCGCAGCGCCGCGCGCAGCGACTCGGCCATCTCGCCGGTGCTCGGCACCCGCGGTGAGTGGATGTCGTACACGCCAGGACCCACGCTGTTGGAGAAGCCGATCGAGTTCAAATCGTCGAGCACCTCCATGTGCGAGCGTGCCGCCTCGAGGGACGTCACGTCGGCGTCCAGGTCGGCGATGGCCCCGATCACCTCACCGAATTCCGAGTAGCACAGGTGGGTATGGATCTGGGTGGAGTCCGCGACGCCGGAGGTGGCCAAGCGGAAAGAGCCTACGGCCCAACGCAAGTACTCGTCCTGGTCGGCGCGACGCAGCGGCAGCAGCTCCCGCAGCGCCGGCTCGTCGACCTGAATGATCGCGATGCCCGCCGCCTGCAGGTCCACCGTCTCGTCGCGAATGGCCAGCGCCACCTGGTTGGCCGTTTCGGCCAGCGGCTGGTCGTCGCGGACGAACGACCACGCCAAAATCGTCACGGGCCCCGTCAGCATGCCCTTGACCGGCTTATCGGTCAGCGACTGAGCGTATTTCGCCCATTCCACCGTCATCGGATGCCGGCGAATGACGTCGCCGAAGAGCACCGGCGGGCGCACGCAGCGGCTGCCGTAGGACTGCACCCACCCGTTCTTGGTCGCGAAGAAGCCGTCCAGCTGCTCGGCGAAGTACTGCACCATGTCGTTGCGCTCCGGCTCGCCGTGCACCAGCACGTCGATCCCGAGGCTTTCCTGCAACTTGATGACGTCGGCGATCTCCTGCTTCATCCGCCTCCGGTACTCGGTCTCGTCGATCTCGCCGGCGACCAACGCGGCGCGCGCCTTGCGGATCGCGACGGTTTGCGGGAACGACCCGATCGTCGTGGTCGGCAGCGGCGGCAGGTGCAGGCGCTCCTCCTGGCTGGCCCGGCGCTGCGCCGCGTCACCCCGGTGCGTACCCGACGCGACGATCGAGTCGATGTGCGACCTTAGATCGTCGTTGTGCAGGCGCGGGTCACTCTTGCGGGACGCCACGGCCGCGTTGGAGGCCGCGATCTCGTCGGCCACGGAGGCCCGGCCTCCGAGGTCACCGTGCAGGGCGCGGGCCAGCGTCACCACCTCGGCGACCTTCTCCTGCCCGAACGCAAGCCAGCTACGCAGCGCGTCGTCCAGCCCGGTCTCCGGCTCCAGCGAGTACGGCACGTGCAACGTCGAACAGGACGTCGAAACCGCCACGTGCCCCGCGGAATTCACAAGCGTCGTCAGCTTGCCCAGCGCCGCTTCCAGGTCGGTCCGCCAGATGTTGCGTCCGTCCACCACACCGGCGACCAGCGTCTTGTTCGCGAGCTCGGGCACCGCCGCCACTGCGGTGTCGGCGCCGTAGACCAGGTCGACGCCGATCGCCTCGACGGGCGTGCGGGCCAGCGCCCCCAACGAATCACCCGGGTCGCCGAAGTAGGTGGCGACGTAGATGGCGGGACGGTTACTCGCGTTGCCCAGCGCGTTGTAGACGGCCTCGGCCAACGCAGGCGCGTCGGGGGAGATGTCGGTGACCAGCGCCGGCTCGTCGAGCTGCACCCACTGCGCGCCATTGTCGGCCAGCAGTGACAGTAGTTCGGAGTAGATCGGCACCAGTTCCTGCAGGCGCTCGACGGGGGCGCCGCCGCCGTCGACCGCCTTGCTCAGCAGCAGGAACGTGATCGGGCCGACGACCACCGGGCGGGCCGGAATGTTTTGTCCCAGAGCCTCTTTCAGCTCCGAAAGCACCTTGTCGGGGTTCAGCGAGAACGTGGTCGAGGGCCCGATCTCGGGAACGATGTAGTGGTAGTTGGTGTCGAACCACTTGGTCATCTCCAGCGGTGCGACGTCTTGGTTGCCGCGTGCCGCGGCGAAGTAGCGATCCAAATCGTCGGCAACCTGTGCGGCCCGGGCCGGCAACGCGCCCAGCATCACCGCGGTGTCGAGCACCTGGTCGTAATAGGAGAAGGTGTTGACCGGCACCGAGTCCAGCCCGGCGTCGGCCAGGTGTTGCCAGGTGTCGCGGCGCAGGGTGGCGGCGACCTTCTCCAGGTCGGCGCGGCTGGTGCGCCCGGCCCAATAGCCCTCGGTTGCGCGCTTGAGTTCGCGTTTCGGGCCGATGCGCGGCGAGCCGACAACCGTGGCGGTGAATGCTTGAGGGGTCACGATATTCGTCCTTCATTCGACGTGGTGGTCACCGCCGGCGGACGTGCAGCCGATCCGTTAGCGGTGCGTACCCGGGTACCAACCGCAACGGCTGCAGCCTGACGCCCATTCCTCGAAGCGATGAGCCGCCGGACGCGGCGCGCCCGGCACAGCCGGCAGGTCTCCGGACTCGCAGGCGCGCACTCAGGTGGTGCTCCTAATGGCCGTCGCTTCCCAGTCTTGCGACCAGTGCTTGCCAAAAACTCTGACGGCGGTCGTTCCTGCATACCGTTGCGGGACAGTCCCGGATTCTCACCGGGTTCCCTCTTACGAAGCGTTACTAACGTTGCTTCGCTCGATGCCGGCACCGCGGTTGCGGCACAGGCAGACCAGCTGCGGACTCGAGCTTAGTCAGCCCGCCAACGCCTGCGCGATCGGGAGCGCAGTTGCGTCGTCGCCGTTGTTGAATTCGATAGTCCGCCGGATGGTCGAATCGTCGGCCAGCGCGGCGGCCGCGACGAGCGCGACGTCGGCGCGCGACACCTCGCCCGTGCCGCGCCCGAGGACGATCTTGCCGGTGGCGGGTTCCAGCGTGAGTCGCCCCGGTCCCAGCACCGTCCAGTCCAGGTCGCTATCGCGCAGGTGGGCGTCGGCGGCGGCCTTGGCCTCGGCATAGGGGAAGAACGAATTGCCTTGGGACACACCGTGGTCGGGCCCGGCGCCGAAATAGGACACCATCACGAACCGCTTGACGCCCGCTTGTGCGGCGGCGTCGATCACCCGGATCGCCGCGTCGCGATCGACGGCGTAGGTCCGGGCCGGGTCGCCGCCGCCGGCACCGGCGGAGAAGACGACCGCGTCGTGCCCGGCCACCAGGTCGGCCAGCGCTTCGGTGTCGAGCCGTTCGATGTCGGCCACCACCGGTTCGGCGCCGGTGGCAGTGACGTCGTCGGATTGGTCGGGATTGCGGAAGACCGAGCTCACCTGGTCGCCGCGCTGGGTCAGGTTACGAGCCAGCTGCAGCGCGACCTTGCCGTGCCCGCCGAAGACGATGATGCGTGCCATCCCTCCGACGGTAGCGCGCTCCTTAGAGCTTCACCTTGCCCATGATGATGTCGATGATCGGCTTGCCCGGCGGGTAGGCGTTGGTGACCGAGGCCATCGTGTGGCCGTAGTCCACCAGCAGCGTGATTCCGTTGATGCCGAACGCGGCGGCGCTGTTGAGGAACGCCATCACGTCGCCCATCTGCTCCGGGGTGTGCACCTTGGAGCCGGTCTCTTCGCGGTAGTCCTGGGCGAAGGTCAGCCACAGGTCGGCGTTGGACTGGGCCAGCGGGGTGTCGGTGGGGCCCGGGCAGATCGCGTTGATCCGAATGCCCTTCTTCAGCAGCGGATAGCCCTGGGTGGCGACGTAGGCGTTGACGACCTTCTTGGAGAAGCCGTAGTGAATGATGCCCTCGGCTTCGTGCGCCTTGACCCATTCCTGGGCCGACGCGAAGTCCGGGGTGGCCAGGAACTCGTTCAGCAGGTCCAGGTCGTTCTCCCAGCCCATGCCGGCGACCGAGGAGATGAAGCAGATCGCCGAGCCGGAGGGGAGCTGGTTGCGCTCGAGCAGGCGCTCGATCAGGTGCCGGTGACCGAGGAAGTTGATCGCCATCAGGTCGGTGGTCCCGTCGGCGATGCCGGCGGCCGAGAACACGGCGTGGACGGGGCCGTCCAGCTGCTCGAGCGCGGCGTCGATCGACGCGGTGTCGCGCAGGTCGACCTGGATGGACTTGGCGACGTCGTAAGTCACCGGCGCGTAGTCCATCACGATCACTTCAGCGCCCAGCTCGGCCGCTGACTTGGCCGCCGCGGCGCCCATGCCAGTCGCGCCACCGACGACGAGAGCGCGCTTGCCGTCGTAGCGCAACCGATCGACAATGGTCATGGAAATCCCCTTCTCGGATAATGCCAACGCGGTTCTAACTGCTCAACTGTATGGGTAACAGTTATTTGGTTCAATACCGGGGCGGGTTACTCGAGCGTTACTTGCCGCGGACCGCGACGCCGCGCAGCACGGTGTCGCGCGCGTGCACCAAGGCCGCGCGCGTGCCGACCTCGGCGAGGATGTTCTCCGGTATCCATTGCAGGCCGATGAGGCAGCGGGCCAGTATCGCGGTGGAGGGGGCGTCGATCGCGATCTCTCCCGAGCGGATCCCCTCGGTGAGCAGCGTTTTCATCTGCCGCAGCCGCGTGGCGTAGAGCCAACCCGGATTCGGCGTGTCCGGCGGCGATTGGCGCATCCAGGCCAGCTGAATCCTGAACTCGTCGGAGAACCGATCGAGCGCGTTGACGTTGACCCAACTCAGCGCGTCCAGCTTTTCGATCGGCGTGGCATCCGAGCGCAGGACGCTGACCCAGCCCGCCTCGACCTTCCTGCCAAAGGATTCCATGATCGACGCGAGCAGTTCGTCCTTGGATCCGATCACCCGATACACCGTTCCGGTGCCCAGGCCCGCCGCCGAGGCGATGTCCCGGATGGTGGTGACCTCATATCCTCTGCGGCCGAATTCGGCGCGTGCCACGGCCCGCACCGCCGCCGCCTTGTCGCTCGGGTCGGCATCGCTGTCGTCGGACCAGGTGGCGATGACGTCATCGGCGGCGGTGAACGCTTTCGAGCGATCCAGTGCCGCGTCGGCCGGCGGCCGAGTTGCCAAGCCCTGCAGGATGATTCGGCACAGCAGTTGGGCCACCTGGTCGGCGGCGGACTTGTGGCGCATGACATCGAGGCCCACCTGCAGCATGGTCTGGCAGATGCGGTCGGCCAACGTGGGAAGGTCGATGTCGGGTTTGATGTAGCCGCTCCACCGGCCGGCGCGCAGCGTCTGCAGCATCGCCTCCTGGATCGCCGTGGGCCGTTGCTGGGTCAGCTTGATCAGCTCCGGATCCGTGCTCGGCCCTTCGTAGAACGACATCTGCAGGGCCGCGCGGTGCTCTACGGCGCAGTCGGCGATCGCCGACCCGAGTTCGATGATCTGTTCTTCGACCGGACGGGCGTCGGGTTCGTCCAATCTCGCCTGTGCGGCCCGCCCGATGCGGTCCAGATCGTCCTGATAACGGCGGATCAACTCGACGAGGATGGCCTCTTTGGACTCGAAATGGTGATACAGGCTGCCGGGAAGGATGCCTGCCGCGTCGGCGATCTCCTGCAGCGACGTCCGCAGACCCGAGGATGCGATCAATGACGCCGCGGTGGCGAGGATTTCGGCGCGGCGGGTCGGGGATTCGGCTGTGCCGCCGGCGCGCAGTGACTCGGCCTTGGCCATGGTCAGCGGTGTGCGCATCTGGACGACTGCGGGTCGGCGAGCATTCGCATTCGTCCTCTCTTGCCGAACCAAATCTTTGTTAGAGGCTATCAGACTGCGCGCGGTGAATGCGCTGCACAAAGGCGTGAAAGCCCCATTTTAGAGCGGGGGGCCGTCCCAGCGGTCGCATGCGACCACTTCCTCGAGCGGCCGCCGCCGCGCAGGCGAGAAGGTGCGTCCCGCGCGCAGCCGGCCGACCGGTAGCAGACAGCCCTGAACGTAGGTCGGCGGAATCCCGAGTAGGTTGCGGATCTCCTCCTCGTGATGCAGATGCAGGGTGGTGATGCAGGTCCCGTACCCCCGGGTGTGCAAGGCCAATTGGAAATTCCACACCGGCGGAAAGATCGAGCCGTACAGCGTGGCGAGATGAAAGGATTCATCGCCCTCGATCCGAGGCAAGTACGGTTCATAGCAAGGGATTACCAGCAACGGCACGCGGGCCATGTGCTCGACGAGCCACTCCGTAGAGGACATGACCCGGCTCTCGGGCGTGCCCGCGGGCATCAGCTCGGCGAGCATCTGCCCACCGACCCGCAGCAGGTAGGCCTGGCGATACAACCGGGCGATCTCGGTGCGCAGCTCCGGATCCGAGATCACCAGCCAGCGCCAGGACTGGGCATTCGACCCGTTCGCGGCCTGCAACGCGATTCGCAGGCAGTCGCGGATGTCGTCGGGGTTGACGGGCGCGTCGAGGTCGAGCGATTTGCGCGCCGACGGGGTCGCGGTGAGCAGGTAGTCGATGTCCATCAGGCCCGGCCTCGCTTGGCAAGGCGCGCACCGAGTTCGGTGAGGTACTCGTCGGGGCCCCCGCGAAACGCGCTCCAGCTCAGCAGCCGTTTGAGGTACAGGTGGGCATCGTGTTCCCAGGTGTAGCCGATGCCCCCGAACACTTGGATGGCGGTGTCGGCCACCGTGGCCAGTCGCCCGGCGAACGCCTTGGCCCGCACCGCGGCGAGATGCCGCTCCTCGCCGGATGCAGCGCCCGTTCCCGGGGCGGCGTCGCTGAGCCACAGGGCGTGGATCACGCCGCTGCGGGCCAGCTCGACGGTCTCGTACATGTCCACACACAGGTGTTGGACGGCCTGGAAGGAGCCGATCGGCTGGCCGAATTGCGTTCTGCTTTTCGCGTATTCGACCGCGAGGCCCATGACGGCGCGCGCGGCGCCCAGCGCGTCGGCCGCGGAGGCGATCAGCACGTCGTCGATCACCGCGGCCAGATCGGCGGCGGTGGACGGCGCGGTCAGCCGTTGGGCGGGCGCGGCGTCGAACGTGACGCGAAACTGCTTGCGGGTCGGGTCGATGCCGGATTCGGGTGCCAACGACAAGCCGGTCGAGCCGGCCCGCACGGCGAAAAGCTCAGGGCCGTCGCCGTTCTCGGCGACCGCGAGTAGGACATCGGCGGCCACGGCGTCGGGCACCGCGGCGATCTCGCCGTGCAACACGACCGCGTCGTCGCGTCGGCTCGCGGCAACGGTCGCCGAATCCGGAAAGCAGACCGTTGCGACCGTGGTGCCGTCGGCTATGCCGCGCAACCACTCCCGTGCGGTCTCGGCGGCGCCGAGCCGGGTCAGCGCCCGCGGGGCGGCCACCGCGGCAGACAGCCACGGTCCCGGGTGCAGCGCCGCGCCCAGCTCTTCGGCGACGACGCCGGCCTCGACCATCGTCATGCCGGCGCCGCCGTACTCCTCGGGCACCAGCAGACCGGTGGTGCCCAGGTCGGCGAGACCGCGCCACACCGCCTCGTCGGTTCCGGTCGGATCGTCGAGCAGCGCCCGCACGTGTTGGGCGATCGGAGCCTTCTCGGCGAGGAAGCGCCGCGTGGTGTCGCGCAGTGCCACCTGCTCGTCGGTGAGTTCGAGGTTCATTTGCGCGGCAACCCCAGCACCCGCTGCGCGGTGATGTTCTTGTTGATCTGCGTGGTGCCGCCCGCGATGGTCAGCGACCGCGACGTCAGCCGGTAGTTCGCCCACGGCGCGCCGGCGCCGC
>NZ_LZKY01000031.1:0-2975 GCF_001673055.1 Mycobacterium sp. 1245801.1 | reverse complement strand
CTGAGCGCGGCATCGACCATCGCCGCTTCGACGAACACGCCCTCGCCCGTGCGGCGCCGGTGCTCGAGCGCCAGCAGTATCGCGTTGAGTGCGTGCACGCCCGCGTTAGGATCTCCGATCGAATACGGGTCATACGGCGTGCGATCGGGATAGCCGGTGAGCCAACTCACCCCGGAGGCCGATTCGATGACGTAGGCGAATGCCGGGTTGTCACGCCAGGGTCCCTCCAGGCCGAAGCCCGGCATCCGCACCATCACGATGTCCGGTCGAATCGACTGGGCGGTCGGGAAATCCAGGCCGATCTGGTCCAGCACGCGCGGCGTAAAGTTTTCCACGAGCACGTCGGACGTTGCGATGAGCTCGCGCAGCAGTTCCCGGCCTCGCGGACTCTGCAGGTCCAGGGTGAGGCCTTTCTTGTTGGTGTTGAGGGCCTCGAAGATCGGAGACTTCTCCCACCACCGGTCCTCGGTGATCGGTATGCCGGCGATCATCCGCGTGCCGTCGGGCCGGCGGGTCGACTCGACGTGAATGACCTCGGCGCCGAGCAGGGCCAGCGCATGCGTGCAGCAGGGACCGGCCCAGAACGTCGTCATGTCCAGCACCCGAATACCGCTGAGCGGCAGCGGTTTCGCGACCCCACTCGGCGCGGGCCGCGCCGGGAGATGCGCGGTGCGGTAGCGCTCGGTGTGCTCGCCCAGCCGCGGCGCCGGCTGCGGTTGGCATAGCTGCGCGGGCCGCATGCGGTACGGGTGGCTGGGCTGCTGGAAGCCGTCGCGCGGATTGCACACGAACGAATCGCGCGCCACGAACTGGTCGAACGACGTCACGTTGGCGCCGTTGGCGACGGGCGCGTTGGGGATGCGGAATGCCGAAGCCAGTTCCCGGATTTCGTCGACCGGGGTGTCGGCCAGCCAGGCAAAGATCTCCTCGGCGTGGATGTTCGCCTGCTCGGTGATCGACAGCGGCGATTCCTCATCGATCCACTCCGGGCGGCCCACCATCGCGCACAGGTCGAACCACTGCTGCGCGGTCCCACACCCGAGGTCGACCAGGCCATCCTTGGCCTGAGCCACTCCAGGAATGGTCGGCCGCCGCATGTCTCGCCACGGGCGACCGAGCACTTCGAAGTAGGAGACCGGGTAATAGGTGAGGCACAGGATCTGCGTCTCGAGCATCGACAGGTCCAGCAGTTCTCCTGCCCCGCCGTCGATTCGGCGCCACCGGGACGCCAGGGTGGACACGCTCGCGTAGACGCCGGCCAGGTATTCGCCGACCTGACCGCCGACGAAGACGGGCGGACGCTCCTGCTCGCCGCGGCCCAGCCCGACGATTCCTCCCGACCACGCCTGCAGCGTGAACTCGGTCGCCGCGCGGTCGCGCCACGGGCCCTCCAGGCCGAACGGCGTGATCGCGGTGACCGTCAGATGTGGGTGCCCGGCGTGGATGGCGCGCGGCGAAAAGTTCGGGTGTTCGACCACTTCGGAGCCGGCGGACCACACCACCGCATCCGCGGCGGCCAGCAGCCGGTTCACCAGTTCGACGTCGTCGTCGGCGGCGGGATCGGCGACGACACTGTGTTTCGCCCCGGCCAGGAAGCTGAACAGCGCGCCGTCACCGCCGGCCGGGATGGTGGCGCCCGAGGCCGACCATGCGCGCAGCGAGTCACCCTGCGGGCATTCCACTTTCACGACGTGGGCACCGCCGTCGGCAAGCAACTTGGTGCAGTAGGCGCCGGCTATACCGGTGGACAGGTCGATCACGGTATAGCCGTCAAGCGGCGGTTCGACGCGACGTTGCGTCACTGTTTCTTTCTCTTCGCGTTGCTGTTCTTGTCGGCTCGCGCCTTCTTGCGGGCCTTCTTGCTCAGCCGCCATTCGGCGGGGAACTTGACGTCGTTGTCCTTGACCGCGTCACCCAGGCCCCGCTTCATCGCGTCGCCGAGCATCAACTCATCGCCGGCGTCCGGGCGGACACTGCCTCCCATTGACTCGAACACGCCGCTGAGCATGCTGCCCAGATATTCGCCCTGGAACTGCTTCATGATTTCGAAGAAGACCTTCTGCATGAAGACCGTGTCCGTGGGGCGGTTACTGGCACACGCGAGCGCGTACTTGTCCACCTCGGCCTCGAGTTCAGCCCACGGCACCACGCTGTTGAGGAAGTTGCAGTCATACATCTCCGCGGCGGTGAAAGCCCGTCCGGTGAACACCATCTCCTGAAACTTGCGGATGCCCATGGTCTGCGCCCACCACCACATGCGGGGCCCCCAACCGTAATACCGGAACGACGGGTGCCCGAACAGCGCGTCGTCGCTGGAGATCACCAGGTCGGCATCGGCGGCCTGGTAGAAATGCCAGCCGTAGCAGTAACCCTTGGCCTCGAGGATGCTGATCTTCTTGAAGTCCTGCAGGCCGCGAATGCCCGAGTTCGGGTTGGCATACCACTGGCCGAGCGTGGCACCGTTACGAAACGACCCCTGCGGCGGGTATCGGACTTCGTCAGCGCCGATCCGGTATTCGGCGAGCCGCGGACCCTGGTCCGCCGCGTCGCGCATCCGCATGGCCTCGGTGAGATCCGCACCCGAGCCCAAGTCGTCGCCGGCACCGCGGACCACCAGAACCTTGACGTCGTCGTCGATGTTGGCCCGGTGCAACAAGTCTGCGTAACGCACCCGCGCGGCGACCGTCGGCGCGTTGAGATAGTCCGGGCGGTCGAACGTGATCGTGGCGATCCGCGTCGTGGCGTCCTTGTCATACCGGATGATCTCTTCGGCCGCGGGCTCGGAGGGCTCGTTCATGGCTAGGGTTGCCAGAACGGGCTACCGGTGAGCACCTCGGGGGCGTCGGCGGTGAGGTCGGCCGGACCTGGCCCGCCGACACCAGGCACGCGCCCAACGGGGCCGCCGCCCTGCAGCGGCGCTGGGAGAGCCTGTGGGGCAATCTGCTCGGTGGCTTGCCGGCCTGGCGGGCGCCGGC